>NZ_JBFUGN010001046.1:0-2071 GCF_056402895.1 Rhizobacter sp. P3_B12
GTACATGAGCTACTACGAGGCCATGCTCGCCGAGGAGAAGCGAGCGCAGGCGGTGCTGACCGAGGGACGCGAGTACACCAAGGAAGAAGAACTCGCGTACTGGCGCTGGCTCACCGACAACCTGACGATGACGACGGCCGACCAGGTCGCGATCCAGCGCAAGACGGCGCAGCTCGAGGTGAGCATTGCGCGGGAGACGCGCCAGCAGCGAGACGCGATCGAGCACGACAGCATGCGCACGGCCGAGCAGCTCGCCCTCGGCAAGATCGAGCTGGAGCGAGTGGCCGCCAAGGCAGCGCTCGATGCCGAGGAGATCACGAAAGCGCAGCTCGCCCAGCTGGAGGTCGAGTTCGAGGACCGCCGCTACGTCGTGCAGGCGTCTGCACTGCAGCAGCGGCTGCAGCTGCTGAGCGCCGATCCGACCGTCAACCCGGTCGAGCTGGCTCGCATCAAGAACGAGCTGCTGCTGGTCGAGCAGCAGCACGAGCAGCAGCGACTGCAGGTGCTGTCGGCCGCCAACACCGCGCTGCGGGAGCAGGGCGCCAACGCCTTCGGCGGCGCAGGCCTCTTCAGCGGCATTGGCGACAGCTTCGGCACCGCGCTGGACGGGCTSCTGCAGAAGACCAGCACCTGGGGSCAGTCGCTCGCGACGRTCTTCGGTGGCGTGAAGGAAGCGTTCCTGCGCAACGTCGTCACCGAGCCGGCYTCGCAGTGGATCGCCAGCCAGGCACGCATGCTCGCGATGAAGCTCGGYTTCCTGACGCAGGAGAAGGGCATGCAGGCSGCGGCCTCRGCGACGAACGTCGCGGTGAAGTCGGCCGARGCSACSGCCGTCGTCGGSGCCAACGCRGCSGAGGCCGGYTCGGGYGCYGCGGCGTCGCAGGCSTCCATCCCCGTYGTCGGGCCGGTGCTCGCCATTGCAGCGATGGCCGCGATCTTCGCGGCGGTGTCCGGCATGGGCAARGGCATCAAGAGCGCCTCGGGCGGCTWCGACATCCCSAGYGGYCTGAACCCGATCACSCARCTYCACGARGARGAGATGGTGCTGCCGAAGCAGCACGCSAACGTSATCCGCCAGTTGGCMGGACARGGTGGAGAGGGGCAGGGCGGCGGCGATGCCGGYCCGTCGATCGAGCTGCRYGGCGTGACGGCCGGCGAGTTCTTCATGGCCTCGAAGCGCGACCTGGTCGCGGTCCTGAAGGCKCTGAAACGCGACTTCGYYTTGAACTGAACGGCTGGAGCTGAATACRCYATGAGCCTCGACATCTTCCCGACGCTGCCCGGCCTGAAATGGGGCAGCACCCGCGTGCCGATGCACCGCACCAGYGTGCGCGAGACCCCGAGCGGKCGCGAGTTCCGCACMCGCTAYTTCAGCTTCCCGCGYTGGCGYTACAAGCTCGCCTACGAGGTGCTGCGMGAGAMCGACGGCCTGGCCGARCTGCAGGCGCTGGTKGGCTTCTTCAACGCCCGCGGCGGYGCKGCGCAGCGCTTCCTCTACCTSGACCCGGACGACTCAGCAGTCGTGGACCAGCGGCTGGGCACCGGGGACGGCGCCACCCGCAAGTTCCAGCTCGTGCGCACCTGGGGTGGTGTGGTCGAGCCCGTGTATGCCGCGGCGGACGACGCCCGGGTCTTCCTGGGCGGCGCGCTCGCCGACCCGAGCACCTACGACATCGGACCGAGCGGCGTGCTGTCCTTCGGCGTGCCGGTGGCGACCGGCCTGCCTGTGACGTGGACCGGCCATTTCTACTGGCGCGTGCGCTTCAAGCAGGACGAGACCGAGGTGTCGCAGTTCCTGCAGCAGCTGTGGGAAGCGCGCAGCGTCGAGCTCATCACCGTGAAGCCCTGAGCGCGCGCCGATGAGAACACCGTCCTGGGAGAAGGCGCCTGGCGCGCTGGCCGAACTGCTGAACTCCGAGCTCGAGCTCGGTTGCATCGACCTCTACACCTTCACGCTGCCGGGCGGCCTGGTGCTGCGTTGGACGAGTGCCGACCAGGCCATCATGGTCAACGGAACGACCTGGTCGCTCGGGCCGGGCCTGCGTCGCAGCCGCACGCGGCTGAGCGTCGG
>NZ_JBFUGN010001047.1:0-2071 GCF_056402895.1 Rhizobacter sp. P3_B12
CACGAAACCTCGGGAAAACCCTTAAGTCGACGGCCGTGGGTCCGATAACGGGGATTGCGTTGCCGTTGTCGGTGAATGGCCGACAGCGGCACCCTCATGTCCAGTGCAGTTCCAAGGACTTTTCCATGACTTCCTTCTTCTCGCGCATGCGCCTGGCCCCGCGGCTGGCGCTGGCTTTCGGCCTGGTGATGCTGGTGACCTCGCTGGCCGCCGGCATCGGCATCTGGCGCCTCGACCGGCTGCAGGACATCGCCAACGACCTGGGCGGCGCGTCGTCGCAGCGCGCGCTGCTCGCCCGCGAGCTGCATTCGATCGTCGTGCTCAGCTCGGCCCGTGCCGAGACGCTGCTGCAGATCGACGATGCCGAGTTCGCCGCGCGCATCAATGCCGACCGCAAGCTGACCTCGGCGCGCTCCGAGGTGGTGCGCAAGACGCTGGAAGACCTGGCCGACAACGAGCGCACCAAGGAGCTGTTCAGCGTCATCGACGAGGCCGGCGGCAAGTTCCGCGGCGTGCGCGACGGGCTGGTCAAGCGCAAGGCGGCCGGCGAGAAGGTTGCCGGCGACGACATCGCCGGCAAGCTGCGCCCGGCGGCCGATGCCTATGCGAAGGCGGTGGACGACCTCGCGGCCTACCAGGCGCAGCGCGTCGAGGAGGCCCGTGCCGCGGCGGCGCGCAGCGAGCGCGAGGGCATCACGATGCTTGCGATCGGCATCGCGCTCGGGCTGCTGGTGAGCCTCGGCTGCGCATGGGCCTTGTCGCGCTCGATCGTGCGGCCGCTGGCGGGCGCCTCGCGGATGGCCGAGCGCGTGGCCGCCGGCGACCTGAGCATGGTGCCGGTCGCGACCGGTTCCCGCGACGAGGTGCAGGCGCTGGTGTCCGACCTGGGTGCGATGCAGGGCAAGCTGGCCGAACTGGTGGCGAGCGTGCAGCACGTGAGCGAATCCATCACGACCGCCAGCACCGAGATCGCGGCCGGCAACCTCGACCTGTCGTCGCGCACCGAGCAGACGGCGTCGAACCTGCAGCAGACGGCGTCGAGCGTCGAGCAGCTGACCGCCACCGTGCGCCAKAGCGCCGATGCGGCGAAGCAGGCGAACCAGCTGGCGCTGTCGGCCTCGGGCGTGGCCACGCGCGGCGRCGAGGTGGTGGCCGACGTGGTGCAGACGATGCAGGCCATCGCCGGCTCGTCGAAGAAGATCGCCGACATCATCGGCGTGATCGACGGCATCGCCTTCCAGACCAACATCCTCGCGTTGAACGCCGCGGTCGAAGCGGCACGTGCGGGCGAGCAGGGCCGCGGCTTCGCGGTGGTGGCCGGCGAGGTGCGCAGCCTGGCGCAGCGCAGCGCGCAGGCTGCGCGCGAGATCAAGAGCCTGATCGGCGACAGCGTCGGCAAGGTGGAATCGGGCACGCGGCTGGTGGAAGAGGCCGGCACGACGATGCGCGAGATCGTCAGCTCGGTGCGCCGCGTGACGGACATCATCGGCGAGATCAGCACCGCCGCCGGCGAGCAGAGCGACGGCATCGGCCAGGTGAACCAGGCGATCGCCCAGCTCGATCACATGACGCAGCAGAACGCGGCGCTGGTCGAGGAATCGACCGCCGCGACGCAGAGCCTGAAGGACCAGGCGACGATGCTGTCGCGCGCGGTGGGCAGCTTCAAGTTGTAGCCCGGATGCCAATCCGGGTTGGTCGCGTGGCGCCGAAGTCCCGGGTTGGCACCCGGGCTACGTAGAATCCCCGCGATGAGCAGTCCCTCGGCGGTCCCGGCGACAGACACGACCACTCCCCAACGCCACTGGCCCGGCCTGCTGCTGGCGACCCTGGGCGCCATCGCCTTCTCCGGCAAGGCCATCATCGTCAAGCTGGCCTACCGGCACGATGTCGATGCGGTCACGCTGATCATGTACCGCATGCTGTTCGCGCTGCCGCTGTTCCTGCTGCTGTCATGGTGGGCGGGGCGCGGCAAGCCGGCGCTGACGCGGCGCGACTGGATCGTCGTGCTCGGCCTGGGCTTCAGCGGCTACTACCTCGCGAGCTTCCTCGACTTCGCCGGGCCGCAGTACAT
>NZ_JBFUGN010001048.1:0-2070 GCF_056402895.1 Rhizobacter sp. P3_B12
GACGTGTTCCTGATGTCGTCGCACTACGAAGGCGTGTCGATCGCGATCCTCGAGGCGATGCGCGCCGGGCTGCCGGTCGTCGGCACCCAGGTCGGCGGCATCCCCGAGACCGTGCTGCAAGGCGAGAGCGGCCTGCTCGTGCCCGATGGCGACGAGGCCGCGTTCGCCGACGCGATGCTGACGCTGCTGCAGGACGCGAGCCGCCGTGCCACGCTCGGCCGCGCCGCCACGCAACGCCAGCGCGATGCCTTCTCGCTCGAAAGCACCGCCCAGCGCTACCTGCAGATCTATGCCGGAGGCCTGCGGTGATCATCAAGGCGCTGCTGCGCAAGCTGCTGAGCCCGGTGCTGCGCTACCGCGGCGATGCGCCGGGCCTGTACCTGAGCTTCGACGACGGCCCGCACCCGGTCGTCACGCCGCAGGTGCTCGATGCGCTCGAGCGCGGCGGCGTGAAGGCCACCTTCTTCATGATCGGGCAGGAGATGGAGCGCCACCCGGCGCTGGTGGCCGAGGTGCGCGAGCGCGGCCATGCGATCGCGCTGCACGGCTTCACGCACCGGCACTGCAGCGACATGAGCTGGCGCGAGCAGCTCGACGACCTGCGCCGCATGCGCGCGGTGGCCGCGCGCTTCGGCGTGCGGCTGCGCAGCTACCGGCCGGCGTACGGCGAGCTGTCGGTGCTGCGCATCGGCTGGTGCCTGCTGAACCGCGTGAAGATCGTGATGTGGTCGTTCGAGACCCGCGACTCGTTCATTCAACAGGCCAGCGAACTCGAAGCGCGCGTCACGCCGCAAGCCCTGACGGACGGCGACATCCTGCTGTTCCATGACGACACCCCGGTGACCGCGCAGGCCCTGCCGCGCTTGCTGGACAACGCCCGCGCAGCCGGCCTGCGCTTCGGCGTCCTGGAGACCGTGTGAAGACCCTCATCCACATCATCAGCGCCGACGACGTGTTCGGCCCCGAGAAGACCGTGATCAACGAATGCCTCGCGCTGCGCGGCAGCGACTGGCACGCCCGCATCATCAACCTCTGGAACACCGACGACACGCCGATCTCGCGCAAGGTGCGCGAGGYCGGCATCGACTACGAATGCCTGCCCTCGGCCGGCAAGCTCGACCTGGGCGCCATCCGCAGGCTCG
Organism: Rhizobacter sp. P3_B12; assembly: GCF_056402895.1. Classification (NCBI taxonomy): domain Bacteria; kingdom Pseudomonadati; phylum Pseudomonadota; class Betaproteobacteria; order Burkholderiales; family Sphaerotilaceae; genus Rhizobacter; species Rhizobacter sp. P3_B12. The sequence goes on from NZ_JBFUGN010001048.1 coordinate 1,143, forward strand.
CCGCGAAGCTCGCCGCACAGCCCGGCACGGTGGCGCACAGCCACGGCTACAAGGCCGACCTGTACACGCTGCTGGCGGCGCGCCGCGCCAAGGTCACGGCCCTCACCACCGCCCACGGCTGGACCTCGGAGAACGCGAAGGTGCGGCTGTACGAGCGGCTGCAGGCCTTCCTGTGGCGCTTCTTCGACCGCGTGGTCTGCGTGTCGCAGAGTTACCGGCAGCTGGCCGTCGCGGCTGGCGTGCCGGATCGCAAGATCACCGTCGTGCACAACGCGATCCGCAGTTCCTACCAGGCGCAAGGCGCACAGGCACGCGCCGATGCGCGCGCGGCGCTCGGCCTGGCCGACGATGCGCAGGTCGTCGCGATCATCGGGCGGCTGGGCATCGAGAAGGGGCACCGGCTGTTCGTCGACGCGGCCGCGCAGCTCGCGCCACGTTTTCCGAAGGCACGCTTCCTGATCGCCGGCGAAGGCGCGCAACGCGCCGAGATCGAGGCCCAGGTGGCGCAGCTGAAACTCGACGGCACGGTGCGGCTGCTCGGCCACCGCAACGACCTGCCGGCGATCTACCCGGCGCTCGACCTGCTGGCAATGGCGTCGCTGCGCGAAGGCCTGCCGAACGTGCTGCTGGAGGCGATGCTGCACGGCGTGCCCGGCGTCGCGATGGCGGTGGGCGGCATCCCCGAGGTGATCGGCGACGGCGTCGACGGGCTGCTGGTGCCGCCGGGCGACCTGGTGCGCTTCGCCGAATCGCTGGCGACATTGCTCGGCGACCCGGCGCGGCGTGCGGCGATGGGTGCGGCGGCGGTCACGAAGGTGCGCGACGGCTTCCTGTTCGATGCGCGGATGAAGCGCATGGTGGCGATCTACGAGGCGGGGCTCGCGCGGCCCGGCACGCCGGCACCGGCCGCAGGGAGCACCGCATGATG
>NZ_JBFUGN010001049.1:0-2064 GCF_056402895.1 Rhizobacter sp. P3_B12
TCGCTGCGCCGGTGGCCATGGCACCGCCGCCGCCTCCTCCGCCGCCGCAGGCGCCACCGCTGCCGTTCCGCGTGCTCGGCCGCCTGGTCGACGACGGCGAGGTCGCGGTGTTCCTGCAGTACAACGACCAGAACCTGGTCGTGCGCGTCGGCGACACCGTGGCCCAGAACTACAAGGTGGAGAGCCTGCAGGGCGGGACCCTGACCTTGCTCTACACGCCGCTGAACCAGAAGCAGACCCTGGACGTCGGGGGAAGCGAACCGAGAGACACGCGATGAGATGGTTTGATCCGAGGGCTGCGCTGTTGCCCATCCTGCTGGGGGTGCTGCTGCTCGGCGGCTGCGCCGCGCCGCAGGCCTGGCGCGACGGCAATGCGCTGCTGGCCGACGGCAAGACCGCCGAAGGCCTGGCCAAGCTGCAGGAGGCGGTGCGCCTGGAACCGACCAACGCCGAGTACCGCATCGGGCTCGCGACGCAGCGTGCGTCGATCGTCAACCGCCAGGTGCTGGCCGGCGAGGCGGCGCGCCGCGAAGGCCGCCTGACCGATGCCGAGAAGGCCTATCGCCAGGTGCAGGCCATCGAGCCCGACAACGCGATGGCGCGCCAGGGCCTGGACGCGCTGCTGACCGAGCGGCGCCACCGCCAGGCCGTCACCGAAGGCGAGGCGCTGCTGAAGAAGGGTGCCGCGGCCGACCTGGACCTGGCACTCGAGAGGATCCGCCCGGTGCTGGCCGAGAACCCGAACCAGAAGGACGCGCTGAACCTGAAGGCGCGTGTCGACGAGGCGCGCGGCAAGCTGGTCAAGCCCGAGACGCGCCTGGCCGCGGCCTACCGCAAGCCGATCACGCTGGAGTTCCGCGACGCGCCGCTGAAGGCGGTGTTCGACGTGATCGCCAAGGTGTCGGGCCTGAACTTCCTGTTCGACAAGGACATCCGCCCCGACCTGAAGGCGAGCATCCTGGTGAGGAACACCTCGATCGAGGACGCGGTGCGGCTGCTGCTGGTGACCAACCAGCTGGAGCAGAAGGTGCTGGGCGACAACGCGCTGCTGATCTACCCGAACACGCCGCAGAAGCTGAAGGACTACCAGACGCTCGCGGTGCGCAGCTTCTACCTGACCAATGCCGACGTGAAGGCGGTGTCGGGCGCGATCAAGACGCTGGTGAAGACCAAGGACCTGGTGATCGACGAGCGGCTGGGCATCATCATGATGCGCGACACGCCCGAGGCGATCCGCATGGCCGAACGCATCGTCGCGCTGCAGGACCTGAGCGACCCCGAAGTGATGCTCGACGTCGAGGTGCTCGAGATCAAGCGCACCCGGCTGATGGAACTGGGCGTGCAGTGGCCGAGCCAGCTGACGCTGTCGCCGCTGAACATGGCCACCCAGCCGTGGACGCTGAACGACCTGCGCAACATCAATCGCAACACCGTGCAGGCCACCGTCGGCAGCACGCTGATCAATGCGCGCAAGGAAGACACCGACGGCAACATCCTCGCCAACCCGCGCATCCGCGTGCGCAACAAGGAGAAGGCGAAGATCCTGATCGGCGACCGCGTGCCGGTGATCACCACCACGTCCACCTCGACCGGCTTCGTGTCGGAATCGGTGAACTATGTCGACGTCGGGCTGAAGCTCGAGGTCGAGCCCACCATCTACCTCGACGAAGAGGTGGCGATCAAGGTGAACCTCGAGGTCTCGAGCCTGGTGCGCGAGGTGCTGAGCAAGTCGGGTTCGCTGTCGTACCAGATCGGCACGCGCGGCGCCAACACCGTGCTGCGGCTGAAGGACGGCGAGACGCAGATCCTGGCCGGGCTGATCAACGACGAGGACCGCTCCACCGCGAACAAGGTGCCGGCCCTGGGCGAGCTGCCGGTGCTGGGGCGCCTGTTCGGCAGCCAGAAGGACGACAAGCAGCGCAGYGAGGTGCTGCTGTCGATCACGCCGCACATCGTGCGCTCGATCCGCCGGCCCGACCTGTTGTCGGCGGAGTTCGACTCGGGCACCGAGAGCAGCATCGGCGCGCCCTCGCTGCGGCTGGAGGCGATGGAGCCGGAGCAGGG
>NZ_JBFUGN010001050.1:0-2064 GCF_056402895.1 Rhizobacter sp. P3_B12
GGTCAAGGTCGGCGAGCAGTTCACCGCGGTGCTGCGCCTGTCGAGCCAGGGGCCGTTGCGCGGGCTGCCGCTGCTGCTGGGCTTCGACCCGCAGATGCTGCAGCTGGTGCAGGCGCAGGAAGGCGACTTCTTCAAGCAGGCCGGCGGCAGCACGCTGTTCAACCAGCGCTCCGATCCGGCGCAGGGCAAGCTCTTCGTCTCGACGGTGCGGCAGAACCCGTCCGGCGCCGATGCCGGCGTCAACGGCTCGGGCAACGTGCTGCTGGTGTCGTTCAAGGCGCTCAAGGCAGGCAGCGGCAAGCTGCAATTGCTGTCGGCGACGCCCGAGCCGGCCCCGGCGATGCCGCTGGCGCTGCCGGCCGAACAGCTGGTGAAGGTGCTGCCGTGATCCGCAGGCGCGCCGCCGGCTTCACCTTCATCGAGTTGATGATGACGCTGGCCATCATGGGCGTGCTGGTGATGGTGGCCGTGCCGATGGCGCAGGTGGCGGTGCAGCGCGACAAGGAGCGCGAGCTGCGCAGCGCGCTGCTGCAGATCCGCGAGGCGCTGGACGCCTACAAGCGCGCATCCGACCAGGGCCGGCTGGTGCAGAAGCTGGGCGAGAGCGGCTATCCGAAGACGCTGGACGACCTGGTCGACGGCGTGCCCGACCAGCGCAGCCCGACGAAGCAGAACATCTACTTCCTGCGCGCGCTGCCGCGCGACCCGATGGCGGCCGACGCCTCGCTGAAGCCGGCCGAGACCTGGGCCCTGCGCAGCTATGCCTCGCCGCCGGACGATCCGGCCGAGGGCGAGGACGTGTTCGACGTGCATTCGAAGTCGGGCCGGCAGGGCCTGAACGGCGTGGCGTACAAGCAATGGTGAACACCGTGCGCCGTGGCTTCACGCTGATCGAGATGCTGGTCGTGATGGCGATCGTCGCGCTGCTGCTGGCGATCGCGCTGCCGCGCTACTTCGGCTCGCTCGACAAGTCGAAGGACGTGGTGCTGAAGGAGAACCTGCAGGTGCTGCGAACCACGCTCGACAAGTACTACGCCGACAAGGGCCGCTACCCCGAGACGCTGCAGGACCTGGTCGACCAGAAGTACCTGCGCGCGGTGCCGACGGACCCGGTGACCGAATCGGACCGCAGCTGGATCCTGGTGCCGCCCAAGGACAGCGAGCAGACCGGCATCGCCGACGTGAAGAGCGGGGCGACCGGCGCGGCGCATGACGGGAAGCCTTATGAGACGCTGTAGCCCGCAAGGGGGATTTGCGTACCTGTGGGTGCTGCTGGTGGTGGCCTTCATGGGCATCGGGCTGGCCGCGGCGAGCGAGGTCTACAGCACCGCGGCGCAGCGCGACAAGGAACGTGAACTGCTCGGCATCGGCCAGCAGTTCCGGCGCGCGATCGGCCGCTACTACGAGACGCAGCTGACGGCGGGGCGGCGCGAGTACCCGGCGGAGCTCGACGACCTGCTGCGCGACAAGCGCAGCCCGGGCCTGCGCCGCTACCTGCGCCAGGTGTTCGTCGACCCGATGACGGGCAAGCCCGAATGGGGGTTGATGCGTGTCGGCGGGCGCATCGTCGGCGTGTACTCGTTGTCGGGCCGGCAGCCGATCAAGCAGGACCATTTCGAGGCGGACGACATGGCGTTTCGCGGCAAGCAGAAGTACAGCGACTGGGTGTTCACCTACCCGGCCGACCTGCTGTTGCGCGGCGATGGCGCGGCCGGTGCTCCGGCCAGCGCGGCCAGTGCGGCATCTGCGGCATCGGCGCCCTTCCCCGGAGCGAGTGCGCCATGACGCGCTGGCATCGAGGGCTCGCGATCGGGTTGCTGCTGGCCGCGGGGCCGGTGCTGTCGCAGACGGTGCGGCCGGGCTCGGCGCTGCCCGACGCGCTGAGGGACGTCAAGCCGTCGACCGGCATCTGCCGCCGCGACGATTTCAACGGGCCGGCGGACGCCGCGCTGCGCGGGGCTGGTGAGCCGAAGCCCGACCTGGCGTGCCGGCTCGGCGTCGACCAGTGGGCGCGCCTGGCCGGCGAGCCGCAGACCACGCTGGTCGACGTGCGCAGCGCTCCCG
>NZ_JBFUGN010001051.1:0-2063 GCF_056402895.1 Rhizobacter sp. P3_B12
ACCTACGAGCGTGCCGAGATCGCGCTGCCGTCCGTCGTCAAGAAGGACGGCACGCGCGCCGATTTCGATGCCTCGAAGATCCGCGCCTCGATGACGCTGGCGCTGCGCAAGCGGCCGGTCAGCGTCGAGCAGATCGACGCGGCGATGGAGCRCATCCAGGACAAGCTGCTCAACAGCGGCTCCAAGGAAGTGCCCTCGACACGCCTGGGCGAACTGGTGATGCGCGAGCTCAAGCGCATCGACAAGGTCGCCTACGTGCGCTTCGCCTCGGTCTACCGCAGCTTCGAAGACGTCGATGAGTTCCGGCAGCTGATTCGGGACATCTGAACCCGTACATAGCACCCTAAACCTCGCGAAATCCCCCCAGACCCCCTCACGTACCGGTACATCCGAGGGTGGTCTTTGCCGCTTCTCCCCCCCTTGGGGGAGTGGCCGGCAGCGCGGCACTTCCTAAAGTCCGCGTCCGTTCATCAGGGGGAGCCCACATGCTTCAGCTTGCCAGGCCGCGATCGGCCGAGGGTTTCACGCTCGTCGAGTTGATGGTGTGCGTGGCGGTGTGCGCCGTGCTCGCGCTGATCGCAGCACCGAACCTGCAGCGCTGGATGGAACTGCGGCGGCTCGAAGGCGTCGCGAACGACCTCGCGGCCGACCTGCGGCTGGCCCGCAGCGAGGCCATCGACCGCAACCAGACCGTGCGCATCGGCTTTCGCGGCGTGACGACAGCGTCGAACTGTTACGTCGTCTATGTCGGAGCGATCGATGCGTGCCGTTGCACGTCACACGACGAGGCGGCCTGCGACGCCGGCGGTCACGCGATCCGCCACGTCGCGCTGCAGGCCGTGCAGYAGCTCAGCCTGCAGGCCAATGTCCCGACGATGAGCTTCGACGCGCAGCACGGCACCAGCACGCCGGCTGCCACGCTGCGGTTGGCCAGCGCGTCGGGCCTCGCGATCCAGCATGTCGTCAACCTGCTCGGCCGCGTGCGCAGTTGCTCGCCGCAGGGCGCGGTGGCGGGCTACCGTGTCTGCTGAAGGGGTGACGATGGCCTCCACCTCATCCTTGCCGCAGCAGCGCGGCTTCACGCTCGTCGAGTTGATGGCGGGCCTGGCGATCGGCCTGGCGGTCGTCGCGCTGGCGCTGGGCCTGCTGGCGTTCCAGTTGCAGGACACCCGCCGCCAACTGGCCGACCTGCGCCTCACGCACGACCTGCAGACGATCGCCGAGGTGATCTCGCGCGACCTGGCCCGCGCCGGCCATCGGGTGCCGGCCGGTGCCGCAGCCGTGGCCGGCTCGGCCGACCCCGCCATCGCACTCGCCGAGGGTGGTGACGGCCTGAGCATCGACTACGCCGCCACGCCGGCCGCCGGCACCACCCCGAGCCGCTTCGGCTACCGGCTGCGCAGCGGCGTCGTCGAGATGGCGTTCGGTGGCGGGCGCTGGCAGGCCCTCAGCGACGCGACATCGATGCGGGTCACGCGGCTGGAGTTCACGCCCGACATCCGACGCATCGACCTGCGGGATTTCTGCAGCCGCTCCTGCGATGCCGGTACCTGCCCCTACCAGCTGCAACGCCAGGTCCGCATCCGCTTGCAGGCCCTGGCCACCGATCAAGCTCCCGCGGCCGGCGGCGCGATGCGCGAGGCCCTGGTCGAAGCCCGCGTGCGCAATGACGCCGTGGTCGGCGGGTGTCCGGGATGAGCCCGCCGGACCGCTCCAAGGGCGAATACCGGAGTGCGCAGCACGAAGGTACTCCAGTGATCCGCCGATTGCGCGGCCGCGGCGCGGCTTCGGGTCAATCCGGTGCGGTGGCGCTGATCCTGGTGCTGGTGGTCGGCGTGGCCCTCACGCTGGCCGCGACATATGCCCTCCGCGTGGCATGGCAGGAGCTGAAAGCCTCCGGCAACCGCATGCGCGCCGCCCAGGCCGCGGAAGCGGCGGAGTCGGGGCTCGCGTGGGCATTGGCCCGGCTCAACGACGAACGCCCCGTCGACGCCACCTGCCGCCCCGCTGCCGAGGGAACGGCCTTCCGCGAGCGCTACCAGGGGACGCCCGCCATGCCGTCC
>NZ_JBFUGN010001052.1:0-2063 GCF_056402895.1 Rhizobacter sp. P3_B12
GGGCGCTGCGCATGCGCAGCACCAGCCAGCCCGGCTCGGCCGGCAGCGGCGCCCGGCGCGCCCGCTGCAGCACCAGTTCGCGCCCGCGCAGGTCGTAGGCCAGCCCGCAGGCCACCTCGACGCGCTGCGGGTCGTCGGCCGCGAGCCGCACCCGCAGGCCGAAGGCGATGCCGCCGGTCGCGTGCAAGGCCCGGTTGTGCAGCTGGCGGCGCAACGCGTCGAAGCGGCCCTGGTCGCGTGCATCGCGGCTGCGCAGCGTCTGGCCCTGCCAGTACTGCAGCCGCTCGAGGTCACGGCGGTACGGCGTCGACATGGTCAGGGCACCTCGATGTTGTGCCGGCCGGCCGCGACCAGCCAGGTCGGGCGCAGGCAGACGTTGCCGCAGCTCGGTGCGCAGCCCTGCGCGATGAGCTCGAGCGTGAGCACGTGGTCGACGCCGGGCGTCTGGTCGATGACCTGCATCACCTCGGCGCGGTAGACATCGCGGCCGAGCGGCCAGCCGGTGCGGTCGGGCCCGCCGGTGACCGGATCGAAGAAGGCGTCCAGTGCCAGCGCCACCTGGGTCGAGAGCCGCTTCCTGTCGACCCCGTCGAGCGCCTGCACGCGGGCGCTGACCGCCAGCTCCAGGTAGCGCGGGCCGGCCACCACCACGCGCGTGCCGATCGTGCGCCGCGCCTCGAGCCGGGCAGCCACCTGGTCGAGGAAACCACGGCCCGGCAGCGGCCTCGCGCGCGGCAGGAACGGCAGCACGATCAGCGTGACCATGCCCGGCGCGTTCACGCATTCGAGGCCGGGGTAGAGGTTGGGGCGCGCGATGGCTCGGGCCACGCGCAGGCCGGGCGTGCCGAGCGCGAGGGCCTCGAAGTCCTCGGCCGTCACGGCGCGCAGCCGCGCCTCGCGTTGCTCGATCGCGCGGCCCAGCGCATGCGCCAGCGTTTCGGCCGGCGCAGCAGCTTCCAGCAGGACCGGCGCGCCGCTGGCGATGCGGCCGATCGCGCTCGCATCCGGCAGGAAGACCTGGTTGTGCGGACTGTCGGCCAGCCCGGCGAGCTGCGCGATCGCCGGTGCCGGCCGGGTCGCCTCGTGGAAGGCGAAGACCTGGCAGCCGGGCGGCAGCACCCGGCCCTGCTCGCCGTCGCCCGCAACGATCTCGCCGGTGCTCGCGTCGAGCGTGAAATGCGCATCGGCACGCGCCGATGCGCTGAAGTCGTCGACCCGGGTCCAGGCCCGGTAGTGCGTGCCTTCGAAGCTGAACAGGCACAGCGACGACTCGGTCACCGGGCGCTGCGCCAGCGTGATCCGCTGCGAAGGTTCGCCGCTGCCGCTGCCGGCGAGCGTGCCCTCGACGGCCAGCAGGCCGGGGACGGTGGCGGTCGCGGCGGTGTAGGCGAGCACCGTGAAGACCGGCGCATCCGGCGACGCATCGACCGACAGGGCGACGATGCGGCCCTTCTGCAGCACGAGCCGCAACGCGCTGCCCTGCCCCGGCGTGAGCGGGCCGCCGGCCACCGTGCCGGGTGCGATCGGCCATGAGGTCCGGACGGGCGTCGATTGCAGCAGCTCGACGCCGTTGAGCAGCAGGCGCGCCAGGCGCGGCGCGGCATCGAATGCGCCGCCGGCCAGCCGGGCGCGCAGCCAGTACTGCGGCTGTGCGATGCGCCCGAGCACGCTGGCCTTCATCGCCGCCCCCGGCCGCACGCGCAATGCACCGCTGAGGCTGAACGCGCGCGTGTCGTCGACCACGTCGAGCGGCAGCCAGCGGCCCGCGGCGCCGTCGTCGGCGAAGTACTCCCAGGCGAGCCGCACGCCGTGATGCAGCAGCGGCCCGCTCGCCGCCGCGGCGATGCGCGCCCRCTCGGCCGGCCCCGCCTGCTCGCCTTCGACGCAGGCGAAGAGCTGCGACCAGCGGCCGCTCGGCAAGGCCTGGTCGAAGCCGAGCTGGAACTCCGCGCCGATCGCCGGGTCGTCGCCGAAAGCCGCGAACACGTCCTGCCGCGTCCAGGCGGCGCTCAGGTTGTGGAAGCCGGCCCCGTCCTTGCGCTGCACGGCGCGCAGGCCGGCGG
>NZ_JBFUGN010001053.1:0-2058 GCF_056402895.1 Rhizobacter sp. P3_B12
GCTCATGGCCCTGCGATCCGGGGTGGGGCGTCAGCCATCGCGCGCGCCTGCGCCGATGCCATCGCGTCGCGCCATGCCGCGTGCATGGCCGCTCAACAGGCCTTCGGTATCGCTCAGCCGGGCCCCGATGCGGATGCCGTCGGCGTCGATATGGAACAGCCGCAACTCGTCCGAATGGGCGCTTGCGCGGACCTTGACGACCGCCATCGCGCGCTGGAGCCGGCTGTCGAGTTCGATGTAGCGTTGCACGATGATCGCGTCGGTGAGGAATGCGGTGCCATACGGGCTGAAACTCAGTTCGCTGTAGCGGTCCTCGAGCTCCGAGGTCATCAGAACGGTGACGCCGGTGGCGGCCAGCGCCCATACCATGCGCGATAGCGACTCGCGGAAGTCGGCCCGGAAGGTTGGCGCGAGCGCCAACTCGAAGCCCGACAGAGAATCGATGACCACGCGGCTTGCCTTCAGGCGCCGGATCTCGGCGATCAGCAGCATCGCGACCTCGTCGACCGAGACGTCCGAGGACTGCGCATCGACCATGGAGACGTGGCCACCGCGCAGCAACTCTGCGATGACCTGGCCGCGCGACGTCGCTGAGCGCTGCTCGAAGGCGGCAATCACGCCAGTCTCGCCGTGGCGCACGCCTTCGGCCAGGAAGGTCGCGGCGAGGATGCTCTTGCCGGAGCCCGATGGCCCGGCCACCAGCAGCGAGTAGCCGCGCGGCAGGCCACCGCCCAGCATCGTGTCGAGCGTGGCGATGCCCATCGACAGCCGCTGCGGCGGTGCGGCCGATGACGCTGCCGCGCCATTCGAGGCGATCGCCGGGCTCGCCGGCTCGATGCGGGCCTGCGGCGGCGGCGCAAACACCTGCAGTCCGGCGGCACTGATGCGGAAGGTGTGCAGGCCGGGCAGAGTCGGCTGACCGCGCATCTTGGTGATTTCCATCTTGCGCACCATCGAGTTGCGCTCGGTGCTCTGGCGCAGCCAGATCAGGCCGTCAGCCACGGTGAACACGGGGTTCGGATCGACCGCGGTGAAGTACTCGCCGATCAGGAAGGTGGTGGCCTGCCAGCTCGTCATCAGCACGCCCAGGTTCTGGACGAAGTGTTGCAGGTTCACGAAGCTGCCTTGCTCGCCGTGGCTGGCCATCATCACCGAGCGGAAGGAGTCGACGAACACCAGACCCGGCCCGCGCGCCTCCACCTCGGCGACGATGCGTGCCAGCACGGCCTGGAGGTCGCCGCCGACCACGTCGTCCGCCAGGTTCACGAAGCGGATCGARCTGTTCAGCTTGCCGAGGTCGAAGAAGTCGAACTGCTGCTGGTAGCGCAGCATCTTGAGCGGCGGCTCGCCCAGCACGGTGAAGTAGAGCGCCGGGCGCTCGGGCGTCGCGAGCGCGAACATGATCTGGTGTGCGAGCGTCGTCTTGCCGCAGCCGGGTGGGCCGGCGATCAGGTTGAACGAGAACTCGGGCAGGCCGCCTCCCAGCACCTCGTCAAGCCCCGGAACGCCGGTGGCCATGCGATGGATGCTTGCTTTGCCGGTGGTCATGGAGAGGGGTCCTGTGCGGCATGGCCGCTGGCAGCGAGCTCCCGGACGGGAGCGAGCAGGCGATCGGTGAGGGTGCTGCCGATCAGCTGGTTCAGCAGATCGCAGAAGGTTTGCAGAACGTCGGCATGGGCGGCGGCTGCGGAATCCGTGCTTTGCCAGGACAGCGTCTCGCGCAGGCTTTCGGGCGTGCCGTSTGTCGCTGCGTCGAGCCAGGGGTGGCGGGCGCGCGCCAGGTGCAGGCTGCGCTTGTAGAGGGCCGCCACGCCGCGCACGCCGATGACCGGCGACAGCGCGCCATCGACACATAGCCAGACCTCGTGCGCCGCGGCTGCCACCTGCGAGGTGTCGGCGCGCGTGGGCGTTGCACGGTCGGATCGGCCGTTCTGGGAGGCCTGGACCTGGGTTGGCGGCGCGCGAGCCGGGTGGCGTGGCCGCTGGGCGCCGTTGGGCGAGGCGGGCGCTGGGGCATCGGAGGTGTCGTCGGCTTGCATTGCAGACGCGAGACTGGGC
>NZ_JBFUGN010001054.1:0-2043 GCF_056402895.1 Rhizobacter sp. P3_B12
GCTCGCACGAGGTGCTGGCCGCCTGCGACGTCACGCTGATCGCGAGCGGCACGGCGACGCTCGAGGCGGCGCTCTTCAAGCGGCCGATGGTCATCACCTACGCGATGAACTGGCTGAGCTGGCAGATGATGAAGCGCATGGGCTACCAGCCGTGGGTCGGTTTGCCGAACATCCTGCTCGGGGAATTCGCGGTGCCCGAGCTCTTGCAGGACGACGCGACGCCGCAGAAACTCGCGGCTGCGGGCCTGGCCTGGCTCGACAAGCCGGAAGAGTCCGCGGCCATTGCCCGGCGTTTCACCGAACTGCACCACCGACTGCGCTGCAACACTGCCCTGGCTGCCACCGATGCGATCGAGAAAGTCCTCCGGTTCTGAACAGTTCGGCCTGCGCTTCGACGCGATCGGCCTGGTGGCGGGCGTGGACGAAGCCGGCCGCGGCCCGTTGGCCGGCCCGGTGGTCGCCGCGGCGGTGATCCTCGACGACCAGCGCCCGATCAAGGGGCTGGATGATTCGAAGAAGTTGTCGGCCGCGGTGCGTGCGCGGCTGTACGACGAGATCCGCGAGCGGGCCTTGTGCTGCGCGGTGGCCGAGGCGAGCGTCGAGGAGATCGACACGCTGAACATCCTGCAGGCGACGATGCTGGCGATGCGCCGCGCCGTCGAGGGCTTGCGGCTGGTGCCGGTCAAGGTGCTGGTCGATGGCAACCGCCTGCCGGTGCTGAAGATGGCGGCCGAAGCCATCGTGCAGGGCGATGCGCTGGTGCAGTCGATCTCGGCGGCGTCGATCCTCGCGAAGGTGCACCGCGACCGCTTGTGCCTCACGTTGCACGAGCAGCACCCGCAGTACGGCTTCGACGAGCACAAGGGCTACGGCACGCCGATGCACCTGGCCGCGCTGAAGCAGCACGGCGCCTGCGTGCACCACCGCCGCTCGTTCGCGCCGGTGCGCGAAGCGCTGGTACCGTTGGGCGCGCCGGTGTCCGTGGTGTTTGCGGTGCCGGCCGAATGATGGCTGCCGAGTGATGGCCGCAGCGATCAAGGCGATCAGTTCGCGCGACAACCCGTTGCTGGTGCGGCTGCGCAAGCTGGCGGCCGATCCGGGTGGCTACCGCAAGCACGGCGAGGTGCTGCTGGAAGGCGATCACCTGGCTGCGGCGCTGCTGCAGCGGGGCGGGCTGCCGTCGCAGGCGGTGATCACCGAAGCGGGCTGGCAGGTACCGGCGCTGCGGGCGCTGGCCGAGCGCGCACCGCAGGTGGCCGTGGTGCCGGCGGCGCTGATGGCCGGCATCGGCACGCTCGAGTCGGCGGCTCCGATCGTGTTCGTGCTGCCGTGGACGGGCGGTGCGTCGCTGCAAGCCGATGCGCCGAGCGTCGTGCTCGATCGACTGCAGGATGCAGGCAACGTCGGTGCGGTGCTGCGCAGCGCGGCGGCCTTCGGCTTTACTCAGGTGATCGCGCTGAAGGGCACGGCGGCGCTGTGGTCGCCGAAGGTGCTGCGCGCCGGCATGGGTGCGCATTTCGCACTGAGCCTGGTCGAGGGCATTGAAGCCGATGCACTTGCGGCGTTGACCGTCCCCTTGCTGGCCACCAGCTCGCACACCCCCCACGAGATTCACCGCGCGACGTTGCCGTGGCCCTGCGCCTGGGTACTGGGTCACGAAGGGCAGGGCGTGTCGGCTGCGCTGATGGCGCGTTGCGCGCAGGCCTTGCGCATTCCGCAGCCAGGCGGCGAGGAGTCGCTGAACGTCGCTGCCGCCGCGGCGGTGTGTCTCTACGAGTCTGCGCGGCAGAGAATCTGAAACAGAGCGGCAAGGCACGCGAACGCACGCATGCTCGTCGGTCACTTCAATCTTTTCCCCCAACAAGAGCGGCTGGTTCTGCGCGGCGGGTGGCGGGACGGGCTGGGGGCGACTTCTGGGGCGACGGAGAAGMTCGGTTTCGGGGGTGGCGCGCGCCAGCGCGCTTCGTAGACATACTCATCGGCTGTGTTTGACCACAACGAACGAAGTGAGTGGCGGGAGTTTGCCGATGCACCCCCGAAGCC
>NZ_JBFUGN010001055.1:0-2037 GCF_056402895.1 Rhizobacter sp. P3_B12
GCGATGATCGATGTCGCCGACTACATCGCCTGCTTCTACAACCCCGTCAGGCTCCATTCCACACTCGGCTATCGCTCGCCCGTCGAGCATGAGCGTCACGCCGAACACACTCACTGAGATTCAACCCAAACCAACTCATTGGCGTGTCCGAAAAGACTTGACCACGACACACCAAGGGCATCGAGGACTTGACGACGGAGCACTTCTTCTCGGCGTATATGACATACCGATGGCCGATGCCTGCAAACGCCGCAACTCCGATTGGCGACCTGCGACACCAGAAGCGCCAGCTAATGGTCGGTGGTGCAACTTCTGGTACGAGCACTATCAATAATCAAGGCGAGCGCCGAGTCGCTGAGATGGGTAAGGCCGCTTGAAGGACGTCGGCCACTTCGTCGCGCCGATAGCTGGCTTTGCCGCCAAGTCGGCGCCGATCAAGATCGAAGCGTTCGCGTGGTACTTGCATGCAGTCAAGCTGATGGAGTACTTCAATCCAAGCGATATTCGGGCGTGCTTCGAAGCGATGCATCTGCCAGTTCCCAATGTCGCGGCGGCGTTGGCAGGAATCCTGGACAAACGGCCCATCCGCCTCATACGAGACTCTAAGGGATACAAGCTCGCGAATGCCTCACGTGCCGAGCTAGAAAAGCTGCTGCCCGTTCGAGCGTCTTCGGTCGCCACAACAGCTTTGTTGAGAGGCCTCGTCGACAGAATCTCCCGGCCGGAGCACAAGGTCTTCCTGAACGAGGCGTTGGTTTGCTTCCAGCATGTCGCGAACCGGGCTGCCATCGTCATGATCTGGAACCTCGCCTACTCGCACGTCCTGGATCGCATTTTCAGCAACCATCTCGTTGCCTTTAACGCCCAGCGCACGAAGGTCAACCCAAAGCTGCCAGAGGTCACCAGGGTGACCGACTTTGAAGACTATGGCGAGCGCCAAGTGATCGAGATTTGTCGCGGCGCGCGCATCTTCGACGCGACGGTCTGCAAGACCCTGACAGAACGACTGAACCGCCGGAATTCCGCCGCGCATCCGTCTTCGGCGAAATTCACACCCGTCCAGGCCGAGGACATGATCACTGACCTCGTCAACAACGTCTTGCTAAACCCTAACGTATGAACTGGTGGCTCAGCGCTCCGTCGTGGGTCGTCGCGCTGTACTTCGGCGTCGGCTTCGTCGCGAAAGCAGGCTTCCCGCCCAAGGCCGACCTTGTCATAGGCGATGCCCTGTTCGTCGGCTTCACACTATTCTTCCTGTTCTTGCCATTCTTCAACAAGATCAAGATCGGATCATGGATCGAGCTTGAACGCGAGGTCAAGGAGGCAAAGAAGGAGGCTGCCGCTGCGAAGGACGAGCTGCGTGAGTTCAAGGCCGAGGTCCGCAATACCGTATCAGTGATCAGCTCGAACAACGTCAGCCCCCAATTCAACATCCACCTCGCCGACATGCTACGTCAGCAAGGCGAGAAGGTAGATCAAAAGCTTACTCAGCAAGGCCGCGAGAAGGCCGAAGAGGTCACGAAGGAACTGGAGGCGGACGACGACGTCAACTTTGCCCTCGCAAGAGTGCGCATCGAGATCGAGCGGCAGCTTCGAAGGATTCTGGGCCGCAGCTTCATGGTTGCTAGTGCGAACAAGCCGCGGTTTCTGTCAATCAACAACATGTTCGATCAGCTTCTGCAACACGACCAGAGCCTTGCGTTTCTGCGCGAGCCCATGAAGAACGTGCTGTCGGTCTGCAATGCCGCCGTTCACGCGCAGATCATCGCGCCAGAGCAGGCAGGTGAGGCGCTGAAGTTGGGGGCACTGATCATCGCAACACTCAAGCAGCACCCAGGCTCGCAGCCGGAGACAACAGACGCGGAATGAAGGCGTTCGTTCACGACAAGCCAGCGAACCGCGATGAATAGGTATTCGCCTTCGTTGAGGCCTATCGGAAGCTCCGCCCCGGAGATCGGCGACAAGTACGATCGCACGCACGCTATCCTGGCCTACATCTCGCTGACTACGCTGACGCCGGCCAGAGCTGACCAAGGG
>NZ_JBFUGN010001056.1:0-2035 GCF_056402895.1 Rhizobacter sp. P3_B12
CGATACGCGTGGATCAAGTCGGCCACGTGGTCCTCGCCTTTTTCGACCGCAATGTCCTCGGCTGAGGCTCCGATGCGGTCTTTTCTTGCCCAGTCCGCGCCTTTCTCCAGCAGCAGCTTCGCGACTTCGATGTTCCCCCACGCAGCCGCGCACATGAGTGGAGTTGCGCCATCGGCAGTCGCTGCATCGATCTCGGCCCCTTTCGAGATCAAGTATTCGGCAATCCTTGTTTCCCCATTCACCGATGCTTCATGCAGCGCTGTCATGTGCTTGCTGCCCGTCGCCTGTACCGATGCACCGCTTCGCACCAAGGCTTCAATCATCTCCAGAGAGCCTTTCGCAGTTGCCGCCATGAGCGGTGTGCGACCGAGCCTTCCAGGCTCGTTCAGATCAACTCCATTGAACTCCTTCGCCAAGTCCATTGCTCGGAAACCGGCGACGATGTGTTCAATGAGATTCTCAATATTTTTATGATTGTTCATGAGTCTCGCTCTCGCAGAGCGTCTGAGGGGTACTCTCGCAACACCGTCGGCCATACCGCCGTCAATCTGCACAACGCTTCGCGCTACGGGAATCACCGGCCGCCAGTGCTTCGTAGCCTCTCTGGCCTGCCCGGCTGACGCAAGCGACATCGCCTTGATCGAGTTGACGCAGGGTTCACCGCACTGCCATTGCTTTCTCCCCTTGATCCACTCAATCGGTAGCTCAACCGCAGTCAGCTTGCTTCTGTAACCATGCCTTCCTCGCTGATATAAGGCTCTCATGGTGACGTGGTCCAATTCTGATGGACACCTCGATGGGAGATTTTCCCGCAGAGGACGAGAAGAGCATGACCGAGAAGAAGAGAGCCCGCCGGGCATTTGATGCGGCGTTCAAGCTGCAAGTGGTTCGCATGGTGCGAGACCAGGGATTGAGCGTCGGGCAGGTGTGCCGCGACATGAACTTGACGGACAGTGGCGTGCGCCGCTGGCTCGAGCAGTTCGACGAGGAAGCGGCGGGCCGCCCCGGCGCGGGCAAGCCGCTGACGGCGGAGCAGCAACGCATTCGCCAGCTCGAAGCCGAGAACCGGCAACTGAAGTCGGACAACGACCTGCTAAAAAAAGTGTCGGCCTTCTTTGCCCGGGAACTGAAGTGATTCACACGCTGATCACACAGTGGGCGGGGAAGGCCTCGATCAAACAGTTGTGCCGAGTGCTGGACGTCAGCCGCTCGGGATACTACGCCAAGCGCCAGCGCGAACCGCGCACGTGTGCCCAGGCTGCGCATGCCAAGGCCGTGTTCGAGGCCAGCGGGCGCAGCTACGGCAGCCGGCGCGTGAGCGCGGCATTGCGGGCGCTGGGCGTGAACGTGGGACGCCACAGAGCCAGAACGTTGATGCGCAGCCATGCGTTGCAGCCGCGTTGGCGGCGCAAGTTCGTTTACACCACCGACAGCCGTCACAGCTTGCCAGTGGCGGCCAACGTGCTGGATCGGCAGTTCCGTCCCGTGGCGCCGAACCGGGCCTGGGTCTCGGACATCACCTACATCCGCACGCGCAGCGGCTGGCTGTATCTCGCCGCCGTGCTGGATCTGTACTCGCGCCGAGTCGTTGGCTGGGCCATGGCGCCGAGCATGCCGGCACAGCTGGTGTGCCAGGCGCTGAACATGGCGATCGTCAGCCGTCGGCCCGCCCCGGGCTTGATCGTTCATTCCGATCGCGGCAGCCAGTACGCCAGCAGCGAGCATGCCACCTTGATCGCGAGCAACGACCTGGTTGCCAGCATGAGCCGCAAGGGCAACTGCTGGGACAACGCCGTGATGGAACGCTTCTTCCTGAACCTGAAGATGGAACGCGTCTGGCAGCGCGACTACGCCAATCACGCCGAAGCGATGATCGATGTCGCCGACTACATCGCCTGCTTCTACAACCCCGTCAGGCTCCATTCCACACTCGGCTATCGCTCGCCCGTCGAGCATGAGCGTCACGCCGAACACACTCACTGAGATTCAACCCAAACCAACTCATTGGCGTGTCCGAAAAGACTTGACCACGACA
>NZ_JBFUGN010001057.1:0-2034 GCF_056402895.1 Rhizobacter sp. P3_B12
CTCCTCATGAGCAAGAAACCCGTTCGCGTTGCCGTCACCGGTGCCGCCGGCCAGATCGGCTATGCCCTGCTGTTCCGTATCGCCTCGGGCGAGATGCTGGGCAAGGACCAGCCGGTGATCCTGCAACTGCTCGAGATCCCCGACGAGAAGGCCCAGAAGGCGCTGAAGGGCGTGATGATGGAGCTCGACGACTGCGCGTTCCCGCTGCTGGCCGGCATGGAAGCGCACGGCGATGCCAACACCGCCTTCAAGGACACCGATTACGCGCTGCTGGTCGGCGCCCGCCCGCGCGGCCCCGGCATGGAGCGCAAGGACCTGCTGGCCGCCAACGCGCAGATCTTCACCGCGCAAGGCAAGGCACTGAACGCCGTCGCATCGCGCAACGTCAAGGTGCTGGTGGTCGGCAACCCGGCCAACACCAACGCCTACATCGCGATGAAGAGCGCGCCCGACCTGCCGCGCAAGAACTTCACCGCGATGCTGCGCCTGGACCACAACCGCGCTGCCTCGCAGATCGCCGCCAAGACCGGCAAGCCGGTGTCGAGCATCGAGAAGCTGGCTGTGTGGGGCAACCACTCGCCGACGATGTACGCCGACTACCGCTTCGCGACGATCGACGGCAAGTCGGTCAAGGAACTGATCAACGACGACGTGTGGAACAAGGACACGTTCCTGCCGACCGTCGGCAAGCGCGGCGCCGCGATCATCGAAGCTCGCGGCCTGAGCTCGGCGGCCTCGGCCGCCAACGCCGCGATCGACCACATGCGCGACTGGGCGCTGGGCAGCAACGGCAAGTGGGTCACGATGGGCATCGCCTCCGATGGCCAGTACGGCATCCCGAAGGACACGATGTTCGGCTTTCCGGTCACCACCGCCGGCGGTGAATACAAGCTGGTCGAGGGCCTGGCGATCGATGCGTTCTCGCAAGAGCGCATCAACCTGACGCTGAAGGAACTCCAAGAGGAACAAGAAGGCGTCAAGCACCTTCTGTGAGCACGGCTGCGGGCCCGAGAGAAGGCCGGACTGCATCCGGCCTTTTTTTCGGCTCGACCGCTACGGAGCAAGCGATGAGCGACTGGAATCCCGCCCTGTACAAGCAATTCGAGGACGAGCGCACGCGCCCGGCGCGCGATCTGCTGGCGCAGGTGGATGCCATCCCGTCCGGCCCGGTGTTCGATCTCGGCTGCGGGCCGGGCAACTCGACCGAGCTGCTGGTCCAGCGATTTCCTGGTGCGCAGGTCGTCGGCACCGACACCTCCGAGGCGATGCTCGCCAGCGCCCGCGAGCGGCTGCCGGGCTGCCGCTTCGAGCTCAGCGACATTTCCACCTGGCGAGCTGCATCGCCCTCAGCACTGATCTACGCGAACGCCTCGCTGCAATGGGTGCCCGACCACGCGGCGCTGCTGCCGCGGCTGTTCGCCGAGCTGGCGCCGGGCGGCACGCTCGCGATCCAGATGCCCGACAACCGCGACGAGCCCACCCACCGGCTGATGCGCGAGACCGCCGCGCTCGCGCCGTGGGCCGAGCCGATTGGCGATGCCGACCGCAAGCGCACGCCGATGCTCGGCGTCGGCGGCTACTACGACCTGCTGGCGCCGCTGGCTGCGCGCGTGCAGGTGTGGCGCACCGCCTACCAGCACCCGATGAATGATGCCGCCGCGATCGTCGAATGGGTGCGCGCCACCGGGCTGAAGCCGTTCATCGACCCGCTGTCGCCCGCCCTGCGCGCCTCGTTCCTCGAGGCCTACACCCGCCGCATCGCCGAGGCCTACCCGGCGCATGCCGACGGCCGGCTGCTGCTGGCGTTTCCGCGGCTGTTCATCGTCGCAACCAAGGCCGCCTGATGACCCAACACCCGACCCAGCACCCGCGCGAGATCCTGTTCGGCGCCGGCGAGGTGCTGCCCGCCCTGCCCGTCTGCGACCACTACGCCGGCGTCGAGGCGCGCATGCACAAGAGCCTCGCGCTGCAGGGCGAGCTCGGGCCGGTGTTCGACATCACGCTCGATTGCGAGGACGGCGCCCCGGTCGGCGG
>NZ_JBFUGN010001058.1:0-2032 GCF_056402895.1 Rhizobacter sp. P3_B12
GTGCTGAGCCATGCGGTCGACAAGGCGCTGATCGATGCGCTGACCGAGCACAGCGGCATCCGCGTGAGCGCGCAGCACCAGCCGCGCGACGCGCGCCGGGCCTGGCTGGACATGTGCATCCAGGGCGCGCAGCTGAAGCTCGCGCGGCTGCTGTCCGAAGAGGGCTCGCAGCAGGCGCGCACGCGCGCGCTGGTCGAGGCGCTGGACCTGTCGCCGGAAAACCCCGACACATTCCGCATCGAGTGTTTCGACATCAGCCACACCGCTGGCGAATCGACGCAGGCATCGTGCGTGGTGTTCGAGGCCCACAAGATGCAGAACGCGCAGTACCGCCGCTACAACATCGAGGGCGTGACGGGCGGCGACGACTATGCCGCGATGCGCCAGGTGCTGACGCGACGCTACAGCAAGATCGCTGCTGTGCTGGCCGACCGGGAATCGAGTGAACCGACGAGCACCGCGGCGGCGAACGTGCGCATGCCCGACCTGGTGCTGGTCGACGGCGGGCGCGGCCAGGTCAGCATGGCGCGCGAGGTGTTCGAGGAACTGGGCCTGGACCTGTCGCTGATCGTCGGCGTCGAGAAGGGCGAGGGCCGCAAGGTCGGCCTCGAGGAGCTGGTGTTCGCCGATGGCCGCGAGAAGGTGTACCTGGGCAAGGATTCGGCGGCGCTGATGCTGGTGGCGCAGATCCGCGACGAGGCGCACCGCTTCGCGATCACCGGCATGCGGGCGCGCCGCGCCAGCGTGCGCACCGGCGGCAGCCGGCTGGAAGACATACCCGGCGTGGGGCCGAAGAAACGTGCGAAACTTTTGCAGCGCTTCGGAGGCGTGCGTGGCGTGGGCCATGCAAGCGTGGAAGATCTCGTCACCGTCGACGGAATCTCCAAAGAACTGGCGGAGGAAATCTATCGTGCGCTTCATTGACCACCCCCGAGGCGCCGCAGGCGCCTCCCCCTCRAGGGGGCGCCGCCAGCGGCCCGGCAAAGCCGGTTCCGCGGCGTCCGCTKGGTTGTCGCTGGCCTGCGGCTTCGCTCTCTTGCTTGCGGGCTGTGGGTCTCCTCCGCCCGCGCCGGCTCCTGCGCCCGCGCCGGTTTCGCGACCTGCACCTGCACCTGCGCCGGCCCCTGCTGCTGCCGCGCCGGCACCGTCGGCTGGCGGCTTCGTCAAGCTGACCGCGCCGGGCCCGGTGCGCAACTGGAACGAAGTGCGGCTGCAGGCCGCGCGGCGCATGGTCGCGTCGAACCCGAACGGCACCTACATGAGCCGGCCGCCCGACATCCTGCTGGCGATCCCCGTGCTCGAGGTCGAGCTGAACTCCGACGGCAGCGTGCGCCGCGTCGACGTGCTGCGCTACCCGGGCCAGGCGCCCGAGACCACGCAGATCGCGATCGACGCGATCAAGCGCGCTGCGCCGTTCGGCGACGTGTCGAAGCTGCCCAAGCCGTGGAAGTTCGTCGAGACCTTCCTGTTCGACGACGACAAGCGCTTCAAGCCGCGCACGCTGGATCCCTGAAGAACTTGGGCACAATGCCGCCCATGTTCTTCAATCTGCCGACACTGCTGACCTGGGCGCGCATCGTCTCGATTCCGCTGGTCGTCGGGGTGTTCTACCTCGACGTCAAGGAGCCGCACCAGAACCTGATCGCGACGGTGCTGTTCATCGTCGTCGCGCTGACCGACTGGGCTGACGGCTACCTGGCCCGCCGGCTCAACATGACCTCGTCGTTCGGCGCCTTCCTCGATCCGGTCGCCGACAAGTTCCTCGTCTGCGCCGCGCTGCTGGTGCTGGTGCACCTGGGCCGGCTGCATGCGCTGGTGGCCCTCGTGATCATCGGCCGCGAGATCGCGATCTCGGCGCTGCGCGAGTGGATGGCGCAGATCGGCGCGTCGCGCAGCGTCGCGGTGCACATGCTCGGCAAGGTCAAGACCACGGTGCAGATGATCGCGATCCCGTTCCTGCTCTACCACGGCACACTGTTCGGCCTGATCGACACGCAGCTGTGGGGCACCTGGCTGATCTACGCATCGGCGG
>NZ_JBFUGN010001059.1:0-2031 GCF_056402895.1 Rhizobacter sp. P3_B12
GAATGGCGGCCGGCACCGCGTGAGCCGCAAATCCAGATTTGCGGCTCACGATTTGAGCCGAATCGCCTAGAATGCGGCTCATGGTTTCCAGCAAGCCCCTCGATGTCTGGCAGCAGCCGGCGTGGCCCGCGCTGAGCTTCGACCCCGCACGGGTCGGGCCGGCACTGGCGCATGCGCGCCGCATGCAGGGCCTGGTGGAGGGCAAGGCGCAGGCGATCGGCATCGAGCGCGACGGGCAGGTCGCCCGCGAGTTGATGGAAGACGAAGTGATCGCCACCGCCGCGATCGAAGGCGAACGGCTCGACCCTGCGGCCGTGCGCTCGTCGGTGATGCGCCGGCTCGGCCTCGCGACGACAGGGCCTCGTGATCGCCATGTCGATGGCCTGGTCGAGGTGCTCAACGACGCGATGAACGGGTTCGACACGCCACTGGATGGCGAGCGCCTGCAGCGCTGGCAATCGGCGTTGTTTCCTGGCGGAACGAGTGGCCTGCGGCGCATTGCCGTGGGCCGCTGGCGCGACCACGCCGAGGCGATGCAGATCGTCAGTGGCCCGCCCGGCAAGGAGGTGGTTCATTACGAAGCCCCGCCGTCGCGCCGGGTCGCGAAGGAGATGGACCGCTTCCTCGCGTGGTTCGCGAAGACCACGCCGCAGCCGGCTCGCCTGCCCGTGCTCGACGGGCTGGCGCGAGCGGCGCTGGCCCACCTGTGGTTCGAGAGCATCCATCCGTTCGAAGACGGCAACGGCCGCGTCGGCCGCGCCGTCGTCGACATGGCGATCGCACAGGACCATCGCGTTCCGGTGCGGCTGTACAGCCTGTCGCGCCAGCTCCTCGCGTCGCGCAAGGGCTACTACGACGCGCTGAACGCCGCCCAGCGCGGCAACGGCGACGCCACCGACTGGGTCCTGTGGTTCGCACAGCAGTTCGCGCTGGCCTGCGAGCGCTCGAGCCAGGTGATCGACCGCGCGATCGAGAAGGCCAGGTTCTGGCAAGGGCACGCCCACCTCGAACTCAACGAGCGCCAGCGCAAGGTCCTGCAGCGGCTGCTCGACGACGGCGACGGYGGCTTCCTCGGCGGCCTGAATGCCGACAAGTACATCAAGCTCACCGGCACCTCGAAGCCGACAGCGACCCGCGACCTGGCCGACCTGGTGCGGCACGGCCTGCTGTGGACGACAGGCCAGGGCAAGGCCGTGCGCTACTTCGTCAACGTGCCGGGATGGACCCACGGGGTGACGGATCATTTCAACGGCGACACAGTCGTGTGAATTCAGTGCCGCGCGTAAGCGGCTCCACCACTTTCCGTGCATTTGGTAAGTGCAGGCCGATGCAGCTTACGAAGCCGCGACAGCGTGCAATCGCCAACCTACATTGCGCCGGCAGTCCCCACCGGCGCACCGCTCCATGCAGTGCGCTTCATCCAAGAACGCATCAGAGGAGTTGTCACTCATGAAGTTGCTGAAGCCCACGTCCGCATTCCAATGGTCCGCGCTGGCCCTGTCCAGCGCCCTGCTCTTCGGCTGCGGCGGCGCCGACAAGAGCGCCGACGGCGAATCGGCCTCGGCCGCATCGGTCACCGTCAGCGAGTCGGCCGCCGGCCTGTCGGTGCGCACCGTCACCGGCGAAGGCAGCCGCTTCAACGGCAGCCATGTCGAGGCCGCGCTGTACACCTTCGCGGCCAAGATCGCCGCCGGCACCGATGCCGGCCAGGCCCTCGACGGCACGCTGGTGCTGCAGAGCGTCGCGCAGGACGACGGCAGCACCGCCCTCACCGGCAAGCTGATCGGCGGCAAGCTGACCGCCACGCCGAGCGATGCGGTGACTGCGCTGCAGGCCGAGTTCGCCACCGCGCTCGAAGCGCTGAAGACCGCATACAAGACCGATGTCGAGGCGCTGCAGGCCACGCTGAAGACGGCGCTCGAGGCCGCCGCGACGCCCGATGCCGGCCGCCGCCTGAACGAGGCCCAGCGGGCCGCGATCAAGACCTTCATCGATGCGGTGAAGACCCGCACCGAGCAGTTCCGGACCGAC
>NZ_JBFUGN010001060.1:0-2031 GCF_056402895.1 Rhizobacter sp. P3_B12
GTGTAGGTCTCGGTGACGCCACGGCTGTCGGTGCGGGTCTTCAGACGCCGCGCCGCGTCGTAGGTGATGTTGGTGATACCGGTGTCCGGGCTGATCAGCTGCGTCGCATCGCCAAAACCGTTGCGCGGGTACTGCGTGACCAGGTTGCGCGGGTCGGTCACCTTSGTCGGSCGKCCWCCKCCGTCRTACTCGATCRCSGTCTTGCCRTTCTTCGGGTCGGTCAGMTCCTTCACRCGGTASTGCGSGTCGTAGCCCACACGCGTCTGGATGTTCAGGCCGCCCGGATCGCGGGTGATCTTGGTGACGTTTCCTTCGGCGTCGTATTCATAGGCGCGGACTGGCGTTGGCGACACCGGCGGAGGCGGGATATCGGCGTGGCATGGGACAGCAGGCAGAAGCAGGCAGGTCGCAACAGCAAAGACCCCTGCGTGGGTCGTCGTGTTCATCGTCGGATTTCAGTAGGTGGTTGAGCATTCGCGCTGCCACACCCTCTCGAGGGGACTGCCTGGCAAGCGCACTGCGCGCATTGAAGCGCCGAGCTGGAGCGACGACAAGCATGGTCTGCATCGATGACATGCACCGACAAAGCCCGTATCTGCGCGCGCCCGCGCAAATACAAAATCAGTGTGCAGAAACGATGGAGGCTTCGTGCCAAACGAGCCTCGGCGGGACTGGATGAAAAAAGACCGAAAATAGCGGCCCGCCCCGCTCGTCGGACCCTTTCCCCTCTCTCGAAGACCCCAGATGGCCACCATCCTCCAGAACCTGCCCCTCGGGCAGAAAGTCGGCATCGCCTTCTCCGGCGGCCTGGACACCAGCGCCGCGCTGCACTGGATGAAGCTCAAGGGCGCCTTGCCCTATGCCTACACTGCCAACCTCGGCCAGCCCGACGAGCCCGACTACGACGAGATCCCGCGCAAGGCGATGCAGTACGGCGCCGAGAAGGCCCGCCTGGTCGATTGCCGGCTGCAGCTGGCCAATGAAGGCATCGCCGCGCTGCAGGCCGGCGCCTTCCACATCTCCACCGCCGGCATCACCTACTTCAACACCACGCCGCTCGGCCGCGCGGTCACCGGCACGATGCTGGTCGCCGCGATGAAGGAGGACGACGTCAACATCTGGGGCGACGGCAGCACCTTCAAGGGCAACGACATCGAGCGCTTCTACCGCTACGGCCTGCTGACCAACCCGAACCTGAAGATCTACAAGCCCTGGCTCGACCAGCTGTTCATCGACGAGCTGGGCGGCCGCGCCGAGATGTCGGCCTTCATGACGAAGGCCGGCTTCGGCTACAAGATGTCGGCCGAGAAGGCCTACTCCACCGACTCCAACATGCTCGGCGCCACGCACGAGGCGAAGGACCTGGAGCACCTGAACAGCGGCATCCGCATCGTCAACCCGATCATGGGCGTGGCCTTCTGGCGCGACGACGTGGCGGTGAAGGCCGAGGAGGTCACGGTGCGCTTCGAAGAGGGCCGCCCGGTCGCGTTGAACGGGCAGGGCTTCACCGACCCGGTGGCGCTGTTCCTCGAGGCCAACCGCATCGGCGGCCGCCACGGCCTGGGCATGAGCGACCAGATCGAGAACCGCATCATCGAGGCCAAGAGCCGCGGCATCTACGAGGCGCCGGGCCTCGCGCTGCTGCACATCGCCTACGAGCGCCTCGTGACCGGCATCCACAACGAGGACACCATCGAGCAGTACCGCATGAACGGCCTGAAGCTCGGCCGGCTGCTGTACCAGGGCCGCTGGTTCGACCCGCAGGCCATCATGCTGCGCGAGACCGCGCAGCGCTGGGTGGCGCGCGCCGTCACCGGCGAGGTGACGGTGGAGCTGCGCCGCGGCAACGACTACTCGATCCTCAACACCGAGAGCCCGAACCTGACCTACGCGCCGGAGCGGCTGTCGATGGAGAAGGTCGAGAATGCGCCGTTCTCGCCGCTGGACCGCATCGGCCAGCTGACGATGCGCAACCTCGACATCGCCGACACGCGCGAGAAGCTGATGGTGTATGCGCAGGCGGGGTTGCTG
>NZ_JBFUGN010001061.1:0-2029 GCF_056402895.1 Rhizobacter sp. P3_B12
CCGGTGCCTCGGCCCCAGTGAACATCGCAGCGGCCATGCTGCCGGCGGCCGTGGCCGCCGCACCCGAGCCGGTGCTGGCCGCCGCCTCGGGCAACGACGCCCCCCGCAAGGCACCGGTGCCGCCGAAGGAAACCCTGAAGGAACGCCGTGCCCGCGAGGCCCGCGAGCGTGCTGCCGCGACGGCGCCGGTCGTCGCTGCCACCGGCATCGTGCGGCTGGCCATCAGCCCGTGGGGCCAGGTCGAGGTCGACGGCAGGTCGGTCGGCACCGCACCGCCGCTGAACGAGCTGACGCTGTCCGAGGGCCGCCATGTCGTGACGATTCGCAACGACGACTTTCCGCCGTACAGTTCGACGGTCAACGTCGTGCCGGGCCAACCGGTCAACCTCAAATACCGATTCGGATCATGAGACTGTTTCCCGTTGTCATGGTGGCTGCAACCTTGCTTGCCACCGGCTGCGCGCTGACCCAGCCCCCGCCGGTCGGCCTGCTCGACGTCACCTCGCGGCCGGCCGAACGGGCGCTGCAGGCCGGCATCCGCGCCTATGAAGACGGCCAGTACCCCGAGGCCGAGAAGCAGCTGAACTTGGCGCTGTCGACCGGCCTGGTGTCGCCGCGCGACCGCGCCGCGGCCCACAAGCAGCTCGCGTTCATCTACTGCACCAGCAGCCGCACCAGCGACTGCGAGGCGGCGTTCCGCGCCGCGCGCCACGCCGACCCGGCCTTCGCGCTGAACAAGTCGGAACAAGGTCACCCCGTCTGGGGGCCGGTCTACAAGCGCGTGCAGCCATAATCGGCGCCGCATGGCGCGAACCGCGCCGTGCAGCCCCGCGGCCTGCTGTTCGCGCCCCATGACGTCCACCGAAGCTCCCGCCTTCCTCCATCCGCTGCGCATCTACTGGGAAGACACCGACGCCGGCGGCGTGGTGTTCTATGCCAACTACCTGAAATTCTTCGAGCGTGCACGCACCGAATGGCTGCGCTCGCTCGGCTTCCACCAGGAGCGCATGCGCACCGAAGGCGGCGCRATGTTCGTCGTCGCCGACACCCGCGTGCGCTACCTGAGCCCGGCCCGGCTCGACGACCTGCTGGAAGTCAGCGTGCGTGTGGTCGAATCGGGGCGTGCGAGCATCCGGCTCGCGCAGGCGGCCTGCCGTGGCGGGCAGACGCTGGCCGAGGGCGAGATCCGCATCGGCTGCGTGGACACCGGAACCTTCAAGCCGCGCCGCATTCCCAACGACATCCTCGACGCCATCGCATGAACCAAGACTTCTCCATCATCAGCCTCGTCCTGCATGCCAGCTTCGTGGTTCAGCTCGTGATGGCCGGGCTGCTGCTCGTGTCGCTCGGCAGCTGGACGGTGATCTTCGGCAAGCTGTTCGGCCTGCGCCGCGTGCGCACGATGAACGATGACTTCGAGCGCGAATTCTGGGCCGGCAAGAACCTGAACGACCTGTTCAGCGCCGCCTCGCAGAAGGCACACAGCGCGCCGCTGGAGCGCATCTTCGCGTCGGGCATGCGCGAGTTCATGAAGCTGCGCGAGCGGCGCGTGGTCGACGGCGGCGCGCTGCTCGACGGTTCGCGCCGCGCGATGCGCGCGAGCTTCCAGCGCGAGCTCGACGCGGTCGAATCGAACCTGTCCTTCCTCGCCTCGGTCGGTTCGGTGTCGCCGTACGTCGGGCTGTTCGGCACGGTGTGGGGGATCATGCACGCCTTCGTCGGGCTGTCGAACCTGCAGCAGGTGACGCTCGCGACGGTCGCGCCCGGCATCGCCGAGGCGCTGGTCGCCACCGCGATCGGGCTGTTCGCCGCGATCCCGGCGGTGATCGCCTACAACCGCTTCGCGCGTGACATCGACCGCATCGCGATCCAGCTGGAGACCTTCATCGAGGAGTTCTCCAACATCCTGCAGCGCAACGCGACGCAGCCGCTGCCCGCGACGGGCCCGGCAGGCGTGAGCGGCTCGGCAGGGGTGCGCTGATGCCTGCCGTCGCCGGCCGCGGCACGCGCCGCCGCACGATCGCCGAGA
>NZ_JBFUGN010001062.1:0-2027 GCF_056402895.1 Rhizobacter sp. P3_B12
GCGATGCGGCTGGAGGCGATCCAGAACATGGAGGAGCTCGGCTCGGGCTTCTACCTCGCGATGCACGACCTGGAGATCCGCGGTGCCGGCGAGGTGCTGGGCGACAACCAGAGCGGCAACATGATGGAGGTCGGCTTCCAGCTCTACAACGAGATGCTGGGCGAAGCCGTGCGATCGCTGAAGGCCGGGCGCGAGCCCGACCTGCTGTCGCCGCTGTCGGCCACCACCGAGATCAACCTGCACGCGCCGGCCCTGCTGCCCGATGCCTACTGCGGCGACGTGCACACCCGCCTGAGCCTGTACAAGCGCCTGGCCACGGCCGAGAAGCCGGAGCAGATCGACACGATGCTCGAGGAGATCACCGACCGCTTCGGCAAGCTGCCGCCGCAGGGCCAGACGCTGTTCGACGTGCACCGGCTGCGCGTGCTGGCCAAGCCCTACGGCGTGATGAAGATCGATGCGGCACCGGGGCTGATGGTGATCAGCTTCCGGCCCAACCCGCCGGTGGACGCGATGCGCATCATCGAGCTGGTGCAGAAGAACCGCCACATCAAGCTGRCCGGCAACGACAAGCTGCGCATCGAACGCCAGACCCCGGAGCCGAAGGACCGCRCGCAACTGATCCGCGACGTGCTGCGTTCGCTCGGCCAACCCAAAGAGACTGCCTGACCCCATGAGCCCTGAATCCGTCCCCGGCCTCGTCATCCAGCGCTTCACGCCGCCGCTGCGGCTCGCTGACTTCAAGCTGATCGCGTTCGACATGGACTCGACGCTGATCAACATCGAATGCGTCGACGAGATCGCCGATGCGGCCGGTCGCAAGGCCGAGGTGGCGGCGATCACCGAGGCGGCGATGCGCGGCGAGATCGCCGACTACAAGGACAGCCTGCGCCGGCGCGTCACGCTGCTGAAGGGCGTGCCGGTCAGCGCGATGCAGCAGGTGCTCGATGAGCGGCTGCAGCTGAACCCCGGTGCCGCGGCGCTGGTGCAGGCTTGCCAGGCGGCGGGCATGAAGACGCTGCTGGTGTCGGGCGGCTTCACGTTCTTCACCGACCACGTGCGCGACCGCCTGAAGATCGACTTCACGCGCTCGAACGTGCTGGAGGTGGCCGGCGGCGCACTGACCGGCCGCATGGTCGACCAGCCGTGGGGCGACATCTGCGATGGCGACGAGAAGAAGCGGATGCTGCTCGCGACCTGCGCGCAGCTGGGCATCCAGCCGAGCCAGGCGATCGCGATGGGCGACGGGGCCAACGACCTGCCGATGATGGGCGCCGCCGGGCTCTCGGTGGCCTACCACGCGAAACCGGCGGTGCGGGCGCAGGCGATGGTGGCGATCAATGCGGGTGGGTTGGATCGGTTGCTGGAAGTTTTCTGAGGTCATGTCGATGAATCTCGATTTCAGCGACACGTTTCGTTGACGTGTCGCTGCCAGCGACATATCCTCGGAACATGTCGCAAGAATCGAGTTTTGAGTACACGTGGAGCGCGGACCAGCCTTTCAACGGCCTTCCGCCGCTGCCTCCCGCGATCGAGCTTGAAACCAAACCGGTCCTGAAGCAGTGCGTGCTGGCACGGTCGGCGCTGGCGGCCCTGAAGCAGGCTGCGGCGTTGATCCCGAACCAGACGATGCTGATCAACACGCTGCCGCTGCTGGAGGCGAAGGACAGCTCGGAGATCGAGAACATCGTCACCACGGCCGACCGGCTGTTCCAGTTCGCCCAGGGTGCCGATGCAGGGGCCGATCCTGCGACGAAAGAGGCTTTGCGCTATCGCACCGCGCTGTATGCCGGCTTCAAGTCGCTGGCGATACGCCCGCTGTCGACGGCGACTGCGGTCGAGATCTGTCAAACCATCAAGGCGGCCGACATCGACGTGCGCCGCGTGCCGGGGACCAAGCTGGCCCATGCGAACACCGGCGCCGTCGTCTACACGCCGCCCGATGGCGAGAGCCGACTGCGCGACCTGCTGGCCAACTGGGAGCGCTTCCTACACGAGCAGCGCGATCTCGATCCACTGGTTCGCAT
>NZ_JBFUGN010001063.1:0-2022 GCF_056402895.1 Rhizobacter sp. P3_B12
GGCGCGGTGATCCACCAGTGGACCCACAACGACACCAACGCGCAGCGCTTCGTGCTGCAGCGCAGCCAGGGCAACCGCTTCGCGCTGAAGAACGCCGGCAGCGGCAAGTGCATCGCGATCGACGGCGGCTCGGTGAACGACGGTGCCGGGCTGCGCCAGGCCGGCTGCAGCACGAGCGGCGCACAGCAGTTCCTGCTGTACCCGGTGTCGACCACCGGGCGCGGCGTGCTGGCGATCGGCCGCTATGCGCTGAAGGCGGTGCATTCCGGCCTGTGCATCGACGTCGAGAATGGCTCGCTCGACAACGGCGCGAAGACGGCCCAGGCCACGTGCAGCCAGGCCGAGCGCCAGCTGTTCGAGGCCCAACCCGCGGCCGAAGGCACCTACAGCTTCCTCAACGTCAACAGCGGCAAGGGCCTGGACGTGAGCGACATCTCGCTCGACAACGGCGCGCTGATCCAGCAATGGGCCTATGGCGGCGGCGCGAACCAGCGCTTCGTCGTGACGGTCGACGCCGGCGCGCTGCGCATCGCGGCCCGCCACAGCGGCCGCTGCGTCGACGTGAGCGGCGTCAGCACGCAGCCCGGCGCGCGCATCCACCAATGGGACTGCCTGGGCGCGGCGAACCAGCGCTGGACGCCGGTGCCGGCCAGCGACACCCCACCGCCCATGGGCACCTGGGTCGGCACCTGGGGCGCCTCGCCGCAGGGCGGCAACACCAGTTTCAACCAGCAGACGCTGCGGCAGATCGTGCACGCGAGCGTCGGCGGCGTGGCCGCGCGGGTGCACCTGTCCAACGTGTTCGGCAACCAGCCGATCACGGTCGCGAACGTGCACATCGCGCAACGCGCCGGCGGCTCGGCCATCGTCGCGGCCAGCGACCGCACGCTGAGCTTCGGCGGCCAGGCCACGGTCGTGATCCCGGCCGGCGGCGAGGCGGTCAGCGACTCGGTCGACTTCAACGTCGCCGCGTTGTCCGACGTGGCGATCAGCTTCTACCTGCCGAACGCGACCACGGTGACCACCGAGCACCAGACCGGCCTGCAGACGAACTACGTGGCCGCCGGCAACGTGAGCGGCAACGCGACGATCAACCCCAGCGCGACCAGCGGCAGTTACCGGCTGCTGACCAACCTGGACGTGTCCAACAGCAGCCTGCGCGGCAGCGTGGCGACGCTGGGCGCATCGATCACCGACGGGGTCGGCACCAACTTCGATGCCAACCAGCGCTGGCCGAACGTGCTGGCGAACCGCCTGAACGCGGCCGGCATCGGCGTGGGCGTGCTGAACCAGGGCATCAGCGGCAACRGCAGCCTGCGCGACGGCGCCGGCCCGAGCGCCGAGAACCGCTTCGACCGCGACGTGCTGGGCCAGGCCGGCATCAAGTGGGTGATCTATTCGGACGACCCGATCAACGACCTGCGCGGCAACCCGCAGCCGACGCTGGAGCAGCTGCTCGGCCCGCTGCAGCGGATGATCGCGAAGGCCCATGCGCGCCAGGTGAAGTTCCTGTGCTCGACGCTGACGCCGTACAGCGACAGCGTCTGGACGCCATCGCAGGAGACGACGCGGCAGGCCTACAACGACTTCGTCAAGAGCAGCGCGAGCGGCTGCGACGGCGTGATCGACCAGGACCTCGCGACGCGCGACCCGGCCAACCCGGCGCGCATGCTGCCGGCGAACGACACCGGCGACCACCTGCACCCGAACACCGCCGGCAATGCGGCGATCGCGAACTCGGTGAACCTGAACCTGTTCACGGTCAACTGAGCGAGAGGGAACGCCGATTGCCCGGGGCCTGTGTCGCCAACGCACACGGGCCCCCGTCATGACATCCATTCGGCCGCTTCTGCTGCACACCGTGCCCGAACCGCCGGCCACGCCACCTCCGCCGCCGATGGTGCCGCCACCGTTGCCCGAGATCGACGACCCGCCGTCACCGCACCCCGCGGATCCGGTCATCGAGCCGGGCGCCCCGCCACCGCCGGTGGCGAACCGGGCGCCCTGCGGTCAGGTTTGCGG
>NZ_JBFUGN010001064.1:0-2020 GCF_056402895.1 Rhizobacter sp. P3_B12
CCTGGAAACCGGCGCGCACCTGGTCAGCGATCCGGCGATGTTCGGCCCCGCGGTCGCCGAGCAGCCGGCCGTCACCCGCTGACTCACCCGCTGACTCAGCCGCTGACCCGGCACGGGCCGYCCCCCCCGGGGCGGCTTGCGGCATCATCGCCCCATGCTCCAGCAAGATCGTCATCAACGCATCCGGGCCCTGCTCGCCGGCGACGGACAGGCCAGCACCGAGCGCATCGCCAACGAACTGGGCGTGTCGCGAGAGACGGTGCGGCGCGACGTGCTCGCGCTGGAAGCCGCCGGGCAGCTGCGCCGCGTGTTCGGCGGCGTCCTGGCCTGCGATGCCGACGCCGAGCCGCCGCTCGCGCAGCGCAACAAGACCCACGCGCTGGACAAGCGCGCGATCGTGCGCGCGGCGGCACGCCTGCCGCAGCCGGGGCAGTCGCTGTTCATCGATGCCGGCAGCACCGTGTCGATGCTGGCGCAGGAGCTGGCCTCGCTGCGCGACTTCACGGTGATCACCAACTCGTTCGACGTGGCCTTGAAGCTCGCCAGCCCGACGCTGGATGGTGGTTCACCCCGGCATCAGGTGCATGTGCTCGGCGGACGGCCGCGGCCGGAGCTGGCCGCGAACTACGGCGATGCCACCGTGGCCGAGGTGATGCGCTGGCGGGTCGACTGGGCGCTGCTCTCGCCCGTCGGCGTGGAGGCGCGCATGGGCGCCAGCAGCTTCGATCCATCGGAGGCAGAGCTGGCGCGCGCGATGGTGCGCCAGGCCCGGCGCACCGTGCTGCTGGCCGACCACAGCAAGATCGGCGTGTGCGCCCGGGTCGCGTTCTGCGGCATCGAGCAGGTCCACCAGCTGATCACCAACAAGCGGGCCCGCGAATCGGCCGCCCTGCACGCGCTGGCCGACGCCGGCTGCGAGGTGACGCTGGTCTAGCGGTGTGACGGGTCTGATCGACCCGCGCTCGATCAGATCGAGAAGCCCAGCAGCATCGCGACGCCGGCTTCCTTGTTCGGCCGCACGAAGCTGTCGCGCGTCAGGCGGCTCATCTTGATCGTCAGCGCATCGGTCAGGAACCACTTGGTGTACAGCGCGTTGATCTCGCCGCTGGTGTAGAGCTGCGACAGGCTGCGGTCCACCGAGGCGAGCAGCGCGGTGTCGCCCTTGCGCACCATCACCGCGTACGGCTCGACCGACAGCGCCAGGCTGCTGACCTGGAAGGTGTCGAGCGCCTTGTCGTTGGAGGCCAGGCCGAGCAGCAGCGAATCATCCTGCGGGAAGGCGCGCACGCGGCCTTCCTTCAGCGCCTTGTAGGCCTCGCCGTTGCTCGCGAAGGTGGTCAGCTGCGCATGCAGCTCGCCGTTGGCCAGCTGGTTGAAGAGCTTCTCCGAGGTGGTGCCCTTGCTGAGCGCCACCGGCAGGCCGTTCAGGTCCTTCACCGACTCGACCTGCAGGTTCTTCGGCGTCAGCAGGCGCATCGAGGCGACGAAGATGGTGTAGCTGAAGGCGACCTTCTCCTGGCGCGCGCGGGTGTTGGTGGTGGAGCCGCACTCCATGTCGATCTCGCCGCTCAGCAGCTTCGGGATCCGCTCCGGCCCGCT
This sequence comes from Rhizobacter sp. P3_B12, assembly GCF_056402895.1. NCBI lineage: Bacteria > Pseudomonadati > Pseudomonadota > Betaproteobacteria > Burkholderiales > Sphaerotilaceae > Rhizobacter > Rhizobacter sp. P3_B12. Next base: position 1,600 of record NZ_JBFUGN010001064.1, read on the forward strand.
GACGACCTTGTACTGCACCTTCAGGTCGGGCAGCTTCAGCTCGCGCCTGATGCCTTCGACCGCGTTCAGGCACAGGTCGACCGAGTAGCCGACCGGCTGCTTCTGTTCATTGAGGAACGAGAACGGCCGCGCCGCCTCGCGCACGCCCAGCACGATCACCTTGCTTTCGCGGACCTTGGCCAGCGTGTCGGTGGGGGATTGGGCAAACACCGCGCCGCTGGTTCCGAGGGCCACCAGAAGGCACAACATGCGGTGAGAAAAGGACGACATCCGGCTGCTCCGACCAAAAGGGTCGAAGTATAGGGTTTACCCTTTCAGCCCTGGCGTGACGAAACTCTCACCCATTCGTTTTCACGACAGGACCCCCGCGATCGCGTGGGGCAGCAACGCCACGATCACCCCCTGCAGGCAGCCGCCCCAC
>NZ_JBFUGN010001065.1:0-2005 GCF_056402895.1 Rhizobacter sp. P3_B12
GGCGGGCCGAGCGCCGGGCCGCCCCAAGCCGGCCCGCATCCCCTCGGGGGATCGGTCGGCGTACCCGCCGACCGAGGGGTCGTCATTTACTTCTTGAAGTAGCCGCCTTTTGTCATTTCACGTTCCGCGGCGGTCTGCGAAGTCTTCAAGGCCTGGTCGACCGTGACCTTGCCCGACAAGGCCGCGCTCATCTGCTGGCCCACTGCGATGCCGATCGCCTGGAACTCCGGGATCGCCGCGTACTGCACGCCCACGTACGGCGACTTCGGCAGCGTGCTGTCGTTCGGGTTGGCGCTGTTGATCGCCTTCTGCTCCTCGACCGCGAACTTCGCGACCTTCTGGAACTCGGGGTTCGCGTAGGTCGACTTGCGCGTGCCGGTCGGCACGGTGTGCCAGCCCGAGCTCTGCGCGATCAGGTTGATGTAGTCCTTCGACGTGGCCCAGGTGATGAACTTCTGCGCGGCATCGGCCTTCTGCGACGAGGCGGGAATCGCGAGGTTCCACGACCACAGCCAGTTCGCGCCCTTCGGCGTGACGGCCTGCGGCGCCTGCGTGAAGGCGACCTTGTCGGCCACCTTCGACTGCTTCGGGTCGCTGACGAACGAGGCGGCGATCGTCGCGTCGATCCACACGCCGCACTTGCCTTCGTTGAAGAGCGCGAGGTTCTCGTTGAAGCTGTTGGCCGACGCGCCGGGCGGGCCGTACTTCTTCATCAGGTCGACGTACTGGCCGATCGCGTCCTTCCAGGGCTTGGTGTCGATCTGCGGCTYCCAGCTCATGTCGAACCACTGGCCGCCGTAGGTGTTGACCATCGTCGTCAGGAAGGCCATGTTGTCGCCCCAGCCCGGCTTGCCGCGCAGGCACAGGCCGTACACGCCCTTGGCCGGGTCGTGGATCTTCGAGACGATGTCGGCCATCTGCGTCCAGGTCGGGTTGGCCGGCATGGTCAGGCCCTTGGCCTTGACGAGATCGTCGCGGTACATCGTCATCGAGCTCTCGCCGTAGAACGGTGCGGCGTACAGCTTGCCATCGAGCGACAGGCCGCTGCGGATGGCCGGCAGCAGGTCGTCCACGTCATAGGCGGCGTCGGTCTTGATCTCCTTCAGCCAGCCCTTCTTGCTCCAGATCGGGGCCTCGTACAGGCCGATCGTCATCACGTCGAACTGGCCGCCCTTGGTGGCGATGTCGGTGGTGACGCGCTGGCGCAGCACGCCTTCTTCGAGGGTGACCCACTTCAGCGTGATGCCGGGGTTGGCCTTCTCGAAGTCCTTGGTGTGCTTCTGCATCTCGATCATGTGGCCGTTGTTGACGGTCGCGATCACGAGGTCGGTGGCATGCGAAGACGTGGCCGCCACGACGCCGAGCGCGCCAAAGGCCAGAACCATTGCAGTCTTGTTTGTCATCTGTGTCTCCATCGTTGTCGAACTGATGCGACGTGGTGGGCCACGTCCGCAGCCGCAACGATAGACGTATGCCTTTGAACGATTTGGTACTGCCCCTGCCAAGGCCTGTACTTTGTTGCATCGAACGGCCCGGGTTTTCCAGGATTTCGGGAACAGGGGTTGTGTTGAGATGGCGCAAGCCAACCCCATCTGGTGGGCTTCCCCCTCGCTCAGGACGGCCTGCCATGTCATTTCCGTTGCTTCCGGTGGCCATGCTGGCTGCCTTTCATGCCTGGATCGGCGTGCGCCTGCTGGGCGTGCTGCCCGGTCCGTGGGGCGTGGCCGGTGTCGGCCTGTTGATCGGGCTGTTCCTGCTGGTGCTGTCGGCTGCGAGCCCGATCCTCGGGCGGCGCGCGGCGACGGGGGCGCTGGCCTGGGCCGGGCTGATCGCGATGGGGTTCTTCTCGACGCTGCTGGTGCTGACACTCGGGCGCGACGTGGCGCTGCTGGCGTGGGGCGGGTGGAACCTGGCGACGGGCGGCGGGCCGATCCCGCTGACGGCGCTGCAGGTGTCGGCGCTCGCGGTGCCGGCGCTGGCGCTGGCGCTGCTCGCGAGCCTGCTG
>NZ_JBFUGN010001066.1:0-2004 GCF_056402895.1 Rhizobacter sp. P3_B12
CGTTGTCGTAGAACTCCTTGCCGATCTGAATCATCCCCAGCACCGCGCCGGTCTGTTTGAGAACAGCAGAGGCTCCCGATGCGAACTTCTGGATGGAGGCCGAGTTACCGGCAACGATCTCGTCGGCCGCGTAGGCGACCTGCTGCATCGCCAAGTTGACCTGACTCTTGACGGACTTGAAGTAGTCGGCGAACTTGGTGTCCTGCGCGCTACCAGGTGTTGCTCCCGCTTGGGCGATCCGCGCATTTAGCTTGTTAATGCCGTCGGAAAACACCTGCAGCTTCGCCTTGACCGAGGCAGCATCTGCAGCCGTCAGCGTCTTGTCTTGCAACTGCTTGGCGATCTTGCCGAGTTCGGTGAAAAAGGCATCTGCTCCTGCGACGGGTGAACCCACGAAGTCAAAAATATCGGGATCACCGATCTTCTTGTTGAAGCTCGCAACAAAGCTGTATTCGGTGGAGGCCATCTCAGGCTTCCTTTCCAAAGTAGGTGTCGATGAAGAAGCGGAAAAAGAGAACCTGTGCGCCGAGGATCATGCTGGTGGTGTACGCCAAGAACAAACTCAAAAAGGCTAATCCACCGCGACTGTGTGTGGTAAAGCCACGAGCGAAAGACGGGTCACCTGGCAACGCTATAAAGAAGTAGATGATCCCGACACAGAACAGTGGACCGATGAGTGCGACGAAGAGGTGGTACTTCAAACTGACTCGGCCTAGCGCACGTCGCCTCGCCAACAATTGCGGATAGTTCACCATCGACTGCCAGAGCCAAATCAACGACATGATTGGAATGATCGCCACCGTCAAGCTGTGTGCCACCAGTGCCACCTGCGGATACGTCGTCGAGTTCGCATGCGCCTTCATGTTCATGAACGGCACCATGCGCTGAACCCAATCGGTAAACCGCAACGCCCAAGGCCACAAGTCCAGGATCGTGACCGGTGCGAACAGAATGACGAGCAATGGCAGTGCCAAGGGAGCCATGAGCAATGGGCTCAAAGCACCTCGAAGCGAGAAAACCGGAATGGTCGGCGGCACCTCGACCGGGGGTTTTGTCTCCTCAAATGAGGGAGGTGGCATAGACGTCCTCATGCGGGCACCCGCATTCCACCCAGGTTGACCTGGAAGTTGTCATCTGTCTGTTTAAGGAAACCGAATACGCTGGACGCAAACTTCTGGATGGATGCCGAATTGCCAGACGCGATTTCGTCGGCGACATACGCGACTCGTTGCATGGCCAGGTTGATGGCGTCTTTCGTAGATTTGAAGTACTTCGCGAATTTGGCGTCTTGAGCGCTGCCGGGTGCTGCACCGCTTTGTGTGATTCGCTCGTTGAGCTTGTTGATGCCGTCGGCAAACGTCTGCAGCTTCGCTCGGACGGATGCTGCATCAGCAACCGTGAGTGTCTTGTCTTGCAACTGCTTGGCGATCTTGCCGAGTTCAGCGAAGAAGGCGTCCGCCCCTGAAACCGGAGCGCCTACAAAGTCAAAGATGTCGGGGCCGTTAAGTTTTCTGTTGAAGGTCGCAACGAAGCTGTATTCAGTTGAAGGCATTTCAGGCTTTCTTTCTGAGGTAGGTGTCGATGAAAAGCCGCAGGCAGAGAACCTGCCCTCCAAGAATGGCGCTAGTGGTGTACGTCAAGCACAGGGTCAAGAAGGAGAACCCGGTGCGACTGTGTGTGGTGACTCCCTTCGAAAAAGATGGGTCTCCCGGCAAAGCGATAAAGAAGTACACAGCACCGAGAAACAGCGGTGGCGCAACAAGAGCAACGAGGGCATGTTGCTTCAGTGTCAATCGCCCCAGTGCAAGACGCCTCGCCAGTAGCTGCGGATAGTTCACCATCGTCTGCCAGAGCCAAACCAACGACATGATTGGAATGATCGCCACCGTCAAGCTGTGAGCCAGCAGTGCCACCTGCGGATACGTCGTCGAGTTCGCATGCGCCTTCATGTTCATGAACGGCACCATGCGCTGAACCCAATCGGTAAACCGCAACGCCCAGGGC
>NZ_JBFUGN010001067.1:0-2004 GCF_056402895.1 Rhizobacter sp. P3_B12
GCCGTCGACTGCGGCGGCCCGGCGCGGGCTGCGGCTGCTGTGGGTCGTGCCGCTCGCGTGGTGCGTGTTCAGTGCCGCGATGCACGGCACGATGGCGGCGTCGCGGTAGCCAGGCGCTCAGTCGCCCGGCTCGGCGTGCACGCGCAGCACCAGGCTCCAGGTTCGACCGGCCACTGGTGACGCGCCGACGCGCCCCTGCTCGTCGAGATCGAGCGTGATGCGCGACACCGACTGCTGCACATTGCCGCCGATGGCTTCGAGCCGGCGCCCGGCGAAGTCGACGCGCGTGACGAGGTCGCAGTGCATCGGCGTGGGCGACTCGCCGGCGCTGATGCGGGCGATCTCGGTCGGCGCGATGCGTGCGCCTTCGCGCAGCGCGCAGATCRGGTCGCCGGGCAGCGCGATCGCGGGCGTCGGGATCACGTCGTGGGCCGAGCTCAGGTGATCGCGCGCCGCGACGATGTAGTCCGCATGCGATTTGCCGAAGCGGAACTCCGATTCGCTGAAGCCCGCGCGCCGCAGCACGGCGCTGATGAACGCCGCCGACCACGCGGGCGTCCACAGCGGCGGGCCCCATTCGGGCAGCCAGCGCGCCTCGCAGCGGTGGGGCTGCGGGCAGGCGTGGCGCTCGATGCCGCCCGCGCCGGCAGGCCCGAGCGTGGCCCAGTAGCCGTTGACGACCGGGCACAGCGCCGCGCTCATCTCGCGGCCGCAGCCGTCGTCGACCTCGGCGCAGTCGCCCGAGGCCAGCACGGCGCATTGCACGCCGTCGCTTGTCGTGCCGATGAGCGGCGAGCCCCACAGCCGCCACTCGGCCTCGGCGATCTGCACCGTCCGCGCGATGCGTTCCGGCGGCACGGTCGTCGGCGCGATGGGCCCCCGCGTGGCGCAGCCGGCAATGAGCATGGCCAGGAGGACGAGCGTGCCGCGAAGAGGGCGCATTGGAGCATTGTGAGCCGCTACAGTGGCCGCCATGAGCATGATTTCCTTCGATGCCGGTTCGCATCGCTTCCACCTGAGGGCCGTGGCGATCGTCGTTCGTGGCGACGACGTGCTGCTGCACCGCGCGGAAGGCGATGATTTCTGGGCCTTGCCCGGTGGGCGGGTGGAGTCCGGCGAAGAGGCGAGCACGGCGGTGGTGCGCGAACTGCACGAGGAGCTCGGCCTCGTCGTTCAACCGGGGCCGCTCGTGCTGCTGGTCGAGAACTTCTTCGTCTACGGCGGGTTGAAGCACCATGAAGTCGGCCTGTACTTCAAGGTCGAAGCGCAAGCCGGCAGCCGCGTGCTCACGGAGCCGGGCCCGTATCGGGGTGTCGAAGGCGCGCGTGAACTCGTCTTCGACTGGTTTCCACGCTCGGCACTGGGCGACGTGGATGTGCGGCCTTCGTTCCTGGTGCAGACGCTGGCGGCGGACCGCATCGCCTTCACGCACGTCGTGCAGCAGGATCAACACCACAATCTCTGAGCTCAGGCATCCCGCTACAGTCGTCCCACCCACAGGAGATTCCCCGATGCCCATCGAAAACTGGCTCGCCTTCGTCGCCGCCTCCGCGGTGCTGCTGATCATCCCCGGCCCGACCATCCTGACCGTCATCAGCTATTCGATGGCACAAGGGCGGCGCGCCAACGTACCGCTGATCGCGGCCGTCGCGCTGGGTGACTCCACGGCGCTGGTCGTGTCGCTGCTCGGCCTCGGAACACTGCTGGCGGCCTCGGCCTTCTGGTTCACGGTGGTCAAGTTCGCGGGCGGGCTGTACCTGCTGTACCTCGGCATCAAGCTGCTGCGCGCCGGCGTTTCGCCTGCACAGGCCACGGTCGCGCCGGCCACCGGCTCGCGCTGGAAGCTGTTCATCAACACCTATCTCGTGACCGCCCTCAACCCGAAGGGCATCGTGTTCTTCATCGCCTTCCTGCCGCAGTTCCTGCGCCCGGGCGTGAACGCCACGCAGCAGCTGTGGATCCTGGCTGTCACCTTCGTCGCGATGGCCACGATCAACTCGACGC
>NZ_JBFUGN010001068.1:0-2002 GCF_056402895.1 Rhizobacter sp. P3_B12
ACCCACCTCGAGGCGCCGGCGCAGGCGCCGCCCGAGCGGGCGGTCGGCTCGCGCGAGCTGCGCGCGCTCGCGCATGCGCTGTCCGAGGTGGTCGCGCAGCGCACCCACCAGTTGCGCGCGAAGGAGCAGGCGCTGCGCACGCTCGGCCGCGTGATCGACGCGATGCCCGAGGCGGTGCTGGTGTACGACGTGACCGGCACCGTGCGCATCTGCAACGAGGCGATGCAGCGCCAGTTCGGCTGGCGCGGCGAGCAGCTCGTCGGTGGCCGGCTCGACCGCATCATCCCGCCGGGCGAGCGCTACGACTTCATGCGCACGATGCTCGACTTCGCGGCGCACGGCGCCGGCCAGCGCACGCGGCTGATGCTCGACCGCAGCATCCTGTGCGCCGACGGCACCGCCGCCACGGTGCGGCTGTACGGCGAACTGATGAAGCTGCCGCACGGCCCGAAGATGTGCCTGTTCCTGCGCGACATGACGCAGGAGCTGCGCGATGCGCGCGCGCTGGAGGCGGCGCTCGCCGAGGCGCAGCAGTCGGCGCAGGTGAAGTCGCGCTTCCTGGCCAACATGAGCCACGAGATCCGCACGCCACTGAACGGCATCGCCGGCATGCTGGACCTGCTGACGCGCTCGTCGCCGACGCCCGACCAGCGCGAATACATCGACGTGATGCGGTCGAGCGCCCGGCTGCTGCGCAACCTGCTCAACGACATCCTCGACCTGTCGAAGATCGAGGCCGGACGGCTCGAGCTCGAGAGCCTGCCGTTCGACCTGGAGGAGCAGCTGCACGATGCCTGCGTGCCGTTCAAGGCGCTGGCCGAATCGCGCGGGCTGCGCTTCGAGGCCCGCTTCCACGTCGGCCACCCGGTGCTGCTGGGCGATCCGTTCCGCATCACGCAGATCCTGAACAACCTGCTCGACAACGCGATCAAGTTCACCACCTCGGGCGGCGTGCGCGTCGAGGTGGCCGAGTCGAGGGATCCGCGAGCGCCCGACGGCAGCCGCATCCGCATCTCGATCACCGACACCGGCGTGGGAATTCCGAAGGCGCTGCAGAAGCGGCTCTTCGCCGCCTTCACGCAGGCCGACGAGTCGGTCACGCGGCGCTACGGCGGCACCGGGCTCGGCCTGGCGCTGTGCCGCCAGCTCGCGCGGATGATGGGCGGCGACATCCAGGTCGAGAGCACCGAGGGCCGGGGCTCGTGCTTCGAGGTGATCGTGTTCCTGCCGCGCGCCGCGTCGACCGCCGGCTTCGTGCACACCCAGCCCGACAGCAGCATCGACACGCTGGCGCACGGGCTGTCCGGCCAGCACGTGCTGGTCGTCGACGACAACCGCATCAACCAGATGCTGCTGCGCAAGTGGCTGCAGCAGGAGGGTGCGCACGTGGAGATCGCGAACAACGGCGAGCAGGCGGTCGAGAAGGCGGCCGGCGCGCACTTCGACGCGATCCTGATGGATGTCTCGATGCCGGTGATGAACGGCTACGACGCGGCGCGCGCGATCCGCGCGATGGGCGGCGTGACGGGCTCGGGCCACACCAGCGGGGCGAGCGTGCCCATCATCGGCGTGACCGCGCTCGCGATGGGCGGCGAGCGCGAGCAGTGCCAGGCGGCCGGCATGAACGACTACATCACGAAGCCGGTTGACCGCAACGGCCTGATCCGCAAGCTCGTGCCGCTGATCGCCGCCAACGAGCCGCTGCCGGAACTGCCGGAATTCATGCCCCGCATCAGCCTGACCCCCACCCTGGAAGCCGCTCACTCATGAACTTTCCGAAGGTCACCTTCGACACCCGGCGTGCGCTGGCCGATTTCGACGGCGATACCGACAGCATCGCCGAAGTGCTGCTCGCGTTCCTGGAAGACCTGGACACCGGCCGCACCGCGCTCGAAGACGCCCCGGCGCGCGGCCGCGCGGCCTATGCCGCGGTGCTGCACGAGCTGGCGAACTCGCTGGAATCGATCTGGTGCTTCGACGCCGGCCGCCGGGTGCGCGAGAT
>NZ_JBFUGN010001069.1:0-2001 GCF_056402895.1 Rhizobacter sp. P3_B12
CCGCTCGCGCTGCTGGAGGCGTTGTGATGGCCGAGGTCCGCATCGCCCGCCGCGACGCCCCGCCGCGCAGCGTGTGGGCGCTGGAGCAGGCCGGCGTGCACCCGCTGCTGGCGCAGCTGTTTGCCGCGCGCGGCGTGCGCAGCAACGACGAACTCGACGACGGCCTCGCCCGCCTGATCCCGCCGGCCGAGCTGCACGGCGCGCAGGCGGCCGCGGTGCTGCTGGCCGATGCGATCGCGGCGCGCAAGCGCATCTGCGTGGTCGCCGACTACGACTGCGACGGCGCCACCGCCTGCGCGGTCGCGTTGCGCGGGCTCGCGCTGCTGGGTGCAGCGCCCGGCACGCTGCGGCACATCGTGCCCGACCGCGCGGTGCACGGCTACGGACTCACGCCGACGATCGTCGACCTGGCCCTCGCGCAGCAGCCCGGTCCGAAACCCGACCTGCTGCTGACCGTCGACAACGGCATCGCGAGCATCGCCGGCGTCGCGCATGCCCGCGCGATGGGCCTCGACGTGCTGGTCACCGACCACCACCTGCCCGCCAAGGAAGGCGAGCTGGTCGTGCTGCCGGACGCCAGCGTGATCGTCAACCCGAACCAGCCCGGCTGCGCCTTCCCGAGCAAGAACCTGGCGGGCGTCGGCGTGATGTTCTACGTGCTGCTCGCGCTGCGCACCGAACTGCGCGCACGCGGTGCCTTCAGCGCCGAGCAGCAGCCGCGGCTCGACGCGCTGCTCGACCTGGTCGCGCTCGGCACGGTGGCCGACGTGGTGCGGCTCGATGCGAACAACCGCCGGCTGGTCGCGCAAGGCCTGCGGCGCATCCGCGCCGGCAAGATGCACGCCGGCATCGCCGCGCTGTTCAGCGCGGCCGGGCGCGATGCGTCGCGCGCCACCGGCTTCGACTTCGGCTTCGCGCTCGGGCCGCGCATCAACGCGGCCGGCCGGCTGTCGGACATGTCGCTCGGCATCGAGTGCCTGCTGACCGACGACCCGGYGCGCGCCGCGCAGCTCGCGCAGACGCTGGACACCATCAACCGCGAGCGCCGCGAGGTCGAGGCCGGCATGCGCGAGCAGGCCGAGGCCATGCTCGAGACGCTGATGCCCGAGGGCGATGCGCCGCCGGCGCTGGCGCTCTACGACCCCGAGTTCCACGAAGGCGTGGTCGGCATCGTCGCCGGGCGGCTGAAGGACCGGCTGCACCGGCCGACCTTCGTGTTCGCGCTCGGCCAGGACGGCTTGCTGAAGGGCTCGGGCCGCTCGATCCCGGGCTTCCACCTGCGCGATGCGCTGGACCTCGTCACCAAGCGGCATCCGGGCGTGCTGAAGCGCTTCGGCGGGCATGCGATGGCGGCAGGCTGCACGCTGGCCGAAGAGGATTTCGACACCTTCGACGGCGCGCTGCAGCAGGTGGCCCGCGAGTGGCTGGACGCGGCGACGCTGTCGCGCACGCTGCTGACCGACGGGCCGCTGGCGGCCGAGTATTTCAATGCCGAAACGGTGCGCTCGCTCGATGCGCAGGTGTGGGGCCAGGCCTTCGAGCCGCCGCTGTTCTGCGACGAGGTCGAGGTGGTGTCGCAGCGGCTGGTGGCCGAGAAGCACCTGAAGCTGTCGGTGCGGCATGCGGGCGCGCTGCGCGATGCGATCTGGTTCGGCCACACCGCGCCGGTGGGCACGCGGGTGCGGCTCGCGTACCAGTTGCGCGTCGACGACTACAACGGCCAGCAGCGGGTGCAGATGGTCGTGGAAGGAGCCGGATGAAAGCGATGATGCGGGCGGCGCTGGTGGCCGCGATGTGCGTGACGGGGGCTGCCGCGCAGGCGGTCGACGTGGTGACCGTCGCGACCGGGCTGCAGAACCCGTGGGGCCTGGCCTTCCTGCCCGATGGCCGCCTGCTGGTCACCGAGCGCCCGGGCCGTTTGCGCATCGTCGCGGCCGATGGCCGGCTCGGCGCGCCGCTGCAGGGCCTGCCGGAGGTCGACGCGCGCAGCCAGGGCGGGCT
>NZ_JBFUGN010001070.1:0-1998 GCF_056402895.1 Rhizobacter sp. P3_B12
ATCCGCGACAAGGCGGCCAAGGCGGCGCCCGCGCCGACGCCCGCTGCGCCGCCGCCGCCCGCGGCCGCGCCGGTCGCGAAGAGGGCCAAGCTCAGCTACAAGGAACAGCGCGAGCTCGACAGCCTGCCGGCGCGCATCGAGGCGCTGGAGACCGAGCAGAAGACGCTCTCGGCGCTGCTCGCCGGCACCGAGATCTACGCCGGCGACGCGACGAAGCTCGCGGCCGCGCAGGCACGCTTCGCGGCGCTCGACGACGAGCTTCTGACGGCGCTGACACGCTGGGAAGAGCTCGGCGCCCGCTGAGCGCGTCGAGCGGCGGGCCGAGCGCCGGGCCGCCCCAAGCCGGCCCGCATCCCCTCGGGGGATCGGTCGATGTACCCATCGACCGAGGGGTCGTCATCCCTAGCGCCCGAGCGCGCCGAACCACGACTCGGCGAGCGCGCTGCGGCGCGTGCGGCTGATGATCAGCCCCGACTGCAGGTACAGCGCGTTCAGCAGCCGCGCGGCGCGCGAGGTGTCGAAACCTGGCCAGTCGGCCATCTCGCGCAGCGACGAGCGGTCGCCCTGCAGCCGCTGCACCGCGGTGCGCACCAGGCCGCCGGCGCGCAGGCCGCCCAGGTTGAAGCCCGGCGCGACGCGGTAGGCCACCGGCCCGGCGATCTCCGGCAGCAACGCGTTGCGCGAGCCGCGCAGCGCCAGCTCCCACAGCACCGGCCCGAGCGAGTGGTAGTGCTGCTCGTCGGCCACCAGCGACAGCTCCGAGTCGCCCGGCGTGCGCAGCACCGCCGGCTCGACGTGCAGCACCCGCAGTTCGGTGGGCCGCTCGCGCARCAGCGCATCCAGGCTGATCGGGCAGTGCACCAGGCGCTCGCGCGCGAACACGGTGAGCGGCACCACCGCCGGGCCCATCTGCAGGTGGATGACGACCTGCTGCGAATGCCGCACGCAGGCGGCCAGCACGTCCAGCACCTCGGACGCATGGCCGGCCCGCTCGAAACGGCTCAGGTCGGCCAGCAGCGACGGGCTGAGCGTCGCGCCGCGCAGGCTGCTGTCGGCGACTTCGCCGAGCGCGCGCGGGCCCCCCGGTTCATGCAGGTAGCGCTCGAAGGCGCTGACGCGCATCAACTCGGGCTCGCCGAAGGGAATGGTGGGCTCGAACATGGACTCGGGAGTTGCAAGAAGTTGTGACTGTAGGTCAGCGGGCTGCCGGTGCAAAGCCCGGATTCCGGGGTGTTGCCATGCCGGGGGTGTCGCGGGCGCGCTGCAGCGCCTGCCAGAACTGCGCATCCTGCGTGGTCGCGAAGTTGATGCGCATCAGCGTGCCGGGGCGCCGGGTGGCGTGGAAGATCGAGCCCGGCGCCAGCAGCCAGCCGTCGTCCAGCATCACCTGCGACAGCCGCTCGGTGTCGACGCCGGTGTCGACCCAGCCGAACAGGCCGCGCGGCGTGGCCGCGAAGCGGCAGCCCGCCGCCTCGGCCAGCTGCACCGAGCGCGCCCGGGCCGCGTCCAGCCGGGCCATCACCCGCTCGGCATGGCGGCGCAGCAGGCCGTGCTCCAGGCAGTGGGCGAGCGCCTGCTCGGTCAGGCTGGTGGTGGACAGGCTGCCGAGCAGCTTGGTGTCGATGAAGCGGTCGACCAGCGCCGGCGGTGCTGCCAGATAGCCGACCCGCCAGTTCGGCACCAGGATCTTCGAGAAGCCGGAGATGTAGATGGTGCGCTCCAGCGCGTCCAGCGCCGCGAGCCGCGGCAGGTGCGGCGGTGCCAGGTGGGCGTAGGTGTCGTCCTCGACGATGTGCAGGTCGTGCGCCTGCGCGAGCTTCAGCAGCCGGTGCGCATGGCCGAGCGCGAGCGTCGCACCGGTCGGGTTGTGCAGCACCGAGACGGTGATGTACAGCCGCGGGCGCTCGTGCGCTTTCTGGGCCTCGATCAGGCGTTCCATCACCGCGAGGTCGGGGCCGTCCTCGCCGCGCGGCACCGGCAGCACGCGCAGGCCGAGGG
>NZ_JBFUGN010001071.1:0-1996 GCF_056402895.1 Rhizobacter sp. P3_B12
CGGCTGGGCCGGCCGCGACCTGTTCGCGGCGATCGGCGTCGGCATCGTCGCCTATGCGCTGCTCGCGCTGCTGCACCCGCAGCGCCAGTTCTGGCATGACGCGCTGTGCGGCACCCGGCTGGTCGATGCACCGCCCTCGCCTGCACCGGCACGCCCGGCCTGACGCGCATCGGACCGTCATCGGCTCAGGGCACAATCGCGGCCCATGACGAATCCCTACAAAGGACGCACCGGTCTGGAACGCGTGATCCGCGCCACCGGCTACTCCATCGAAGGCCTGAAAACGGCCTACCACGGCGAGAGCGCCTTCCGCCAGGAAACCTGGCTCGCCGTCTTCCTGCTGCCGGCCGCGCTGTGGCTCGGCCGCACCTGGATCGAGACCGCGCTGCTGGCCGGATCGGTGCTGCTCGTGCTGATCGTCGAGCTGCTGAATTCCGGCATCGAGGCGGTGGTCGACCGGGTGTCGTTCGAGCTGCACGACCTCTCCAAGCGTGCCAAGGACCTGGCCAGCGCCGCGGTGTTCCTGTCGCTGATGCTGTGCGGCGGCATCTGGCTGGCCGCGCTGTGGCACCGCTTCATGCCATGAGCCCGACCTCCCCCGCCATCCCGTTCTCGGTCTGCGTCTACTGCGGATCGCGCAATGGCAATGACCCCGCGTTCGAGGCCGCGGCCCGCCGCGTCGGCGCGCTGATCGGCGAGCGCGGCTGGCGCCTGGTGTACGGCGGTGGCCGCGCCGGGCTGATGGGCGTGGTGGCCGATGCGACATTGGCCGCCGGCGGCAGCGCGGTCGGCGTGATCCCGCAGGCGCTGATGTCGCGCGAGCTGGGCCACGCCGGGCTGACCGAGCTGCACGTGGTCGACACGATGCACCAGCGCAAGCAGATGATGGCCGAGCGCGCCGGCGCCTTCCTGGCCTTGCCGGGCGGCATCGGCACCTTCGAGGAGCTGTTCGAGGTCTGGACCTGGCGCCAGCTCGGCTACCACGACCAGCCGATCGGCCTGCTCAACACCGCCGGCTACTACGACGACCTGCTGGCCTTCCTCGGCAAGACCGTGGAGCGCGGCTTCCTGTCGACGGCGCAGATGGACCTGCTGCAGGTGGCGGACGATGCGCCCACGCTGCTGGACCGCCTGGCCACGCTGGCCGGCGGCGCGCACCAGCAGGACGACTACAGCGCGATCTGAGAGGCTGTGGCGAACCCGCCATGAAGAAGGCCCGCACGCGGCGGGCCCTGTCTTGGTGCAGCGGGTGGTCAGACCGCCGCTTCGTCCGTCTCGCCGGTGCGGATGCGCACCACCTGCTCGACGGCCGTCACGAAGATCTTGCCGTCGCCGATCTTGCCGGTCTTGGCGGCCTTGACGATCGCATCGATGCAGCGGTCGACATCGCCATCCTTGACGACGACCTCGACCTTCACCTTCGGCAGGAAGTCGACGACGTACTCGGCGCCCCGGTACAGCTCGGTGTGCCCCTTCTGACGGCCGAAACCCTTGACCTCGGTCACCGTCAGGCCGGTCACGCCGACATCGGCCAAGGCTTCGCGGACTTCCTCGAGCTTGAATGGCTTCACGATCGCGGTGATCTGTTTCATGTCGGTCTCCGGAGGGATGGAATCGACATAGTTTAAGCGCGGAACCTCGATGTGATGGGGTATCGCCAATCACGCCCGAACGCCCGATGGGTGATGCGGATGCCCACCGGCGACTGGCGGCGCTTGTACTCGTTGATCTTGATGAGCCGCGTGACCCGCTCGACGTCGGCCGGATCGAACCCGGCCGCGACGATCTGCTCGATGCCCTGGTCGTCTTCCATGTAGCGCTGCAGGATCGCGTCGAGCACCTCGTAGGGCGGCAGGCTGTCCTGATCCTTCTGGTCGGGGCGCAGCTCGGCCGACGGAGGCCGCGTGATGATGCGCTGGGGAATCACCTCGCGGCCCTGCGCGTTCTTCCAGTTCGCGAGGCGGTAGACCAGCGTCTTCGCCACGTCCTTGATCAC
>NZ_JBFUGN010001072.1:0-1995 GCF_056402895.1 Rhizobacter sp. P3_B12
GCGCGGAAGCGGTCGGTCACGACGAACAGCACGCCGCTGGTGCCGAGCGAGATGAAACCCTCGCCCGGCCGCACCGCACCGATGCCGACCGCGCTGGCCGCGTTGTCGCCGCCGCCGCCGGCCACCGGGATGCCGCGCGGCAGGCCCCAGGCATCGGCCAGCGTGTCGCGCAGTTGCCCCGACACCGCGCTGCCCTCGACCAGCCGCGGCATGCGCTGCTCGCTCAGGTTGCTCACCGCCAGCAGCTCGCGCGACCAGCGGCGCTGCGCCACGTCGAGCCACAGCGTGCCGGCCGCGTCGGACATCTCGCTGACCTTCTCGCCGGTCAGCTGCAGGCGCAGCCAGTCCTTGGGCAGCAGCACGCAGCGGGTGCGCTCGAACAGCTTCGGCTCATGGCGCTGCACCCACAGCAGCTTGGGCGACGTGAAACCCGGCATCGCGAGGTTGCCGGCGATCTCGGGCAGTGCCGGCAGGCGGCGCTGCAGCTCCAGGCACTCGGCCGCGGAGCGCACGTCGTTCCACAGGATGGCGGGGCGCAGCACCGCGTCGTCGGCATCGAGCAAGGTGGCGCCGTGCATCTGGCCCGACAGCCCGATGCCGCGCACGCGTGCGAACTCGGCCGGCGCCTCGGCACGCAGCGCAGCCACCGCGGTCTCGGTGGCGGCCCACCAGTCGGCCGGATCCTGCTCGGACCAGCCCGGGTGCGGACGCGACACCGTCAGCCGCGCGCCGGCCGTGGCCACGATGCGGTGATCGTCCTGCAGCAGCAGGACCTTGACTTCCGAGGTGCCGAGGTCGATTCCGAGGTACATGGCGGCGGGCGGCGCGAAGCCGGTTGTCATGACAAAAGGGCCCGGTGGGGCAACGCCCGCCACTTTAGTTCATCGAACAAACAAATGCACCTCGCGCTTTCCCGAAGTCGGATCCGGCCGGGTCGGTGGCGACAATGCGCCGCATGACACTCACCGGCGACCAGCACCTTGTCAAACGCATCAACCGCATGGCGCTGGTGCGCCTGCTGCGCGAGGAGCCGGGGCTGTCGCGCGCCGACCTGTCCACGCACAGCGGGCTGACCAAGTCGACGATCAGCATCCTGGCGAAGGAGCTGATCGACGAGGGCTGGCTGCTCGAAGAAGAGGCGCAGCACACCGGCAGCCTCGGGCGGCGGCCGAAGCCGTTGCGGCTGAACAGCCAGCGGCTGGCGCTGATCGGTGCCGAGCTCGGCATCGACGCGATCCAGACCGCGGCGGTGACGATCAACGGCGAGGTCATCGAATCGCAGCGCACGCTGCTGCGCTCGCTGGAGCCGCAACTGGCCTGCCACCAGCTGATCGAGCAGGTGCTGTCGCTCGCGGCGCAGGTGAAGGAGCGCGGCTACCGGCTGATGGGGATCGGGGTCGGGCTGCCGGGCGCGGTCGATGAGCAGGCCGGCGTGCTGAAGTTCGCGCCGAACATCGGCTGGCGCGACGTGGAGCTGGGCCGGCGGCTGTCGGGCGAGGCCGCGGCCGCGGGCCTGGAAGGCGTGCCGATCTACTACCAGAACGAGGCCGACCTGGCGGCGATCGGCGAGTTCGAGTTCAGCGAGGGGCCGGCCGACGACCCGCTGATCTTCCTGAGCTGCGGCATCGGCGTCGGCGCGGGCATCGTGCTGAACGACCGGCTGTTCAGCGGCGCGAGCGGGCTGGCCGGCGAGGTCGGCCACACGATCCTGCAGATGGGCGGGCCGCTGTGCTCGTGCGGGCGGCGCGGCTGCGCCGAGGCGCTGATCGGCGCGCGGCACATCCAGTCGCCCGACGACGTGGCGCGTGCGGGCGCCTACCTCGGCGTGCTGATCCAGAACGTGTGGATGACCTTCAACCCGACGGTGATCGTGCTCGGCGGCGAGACGGTCGAGCGCGGCGACGAGTTCCTCGACCCTGCCCTGGCGGCGGTGCAGCAGTTCGCGGCGGAGGCGGGCATCGCGCCGCCGCAGATCCGCATCGCACGGTATGGGTC
>NZ_JBFUGN010001073.1:0-1994 GCF_056402895.1 Rhizobacter sp. P3_B12
GTTCACGCCCGACCCGGCGAACCCATCGGGCGAGCCGCTGGTGTACTTCATCCACACCGATCACCTGAACACGCCGCGGGTGGTGGTGGACCGGCAGAACCGGGTGCGCTGGCGCTGGCTGGCCGAGCCCTTCGGCACGAGCGCGCCGGAGACCAACCCGAGCGGGTTGGGGGCCTTTACGCAGAACCTGAGGTTCCCGGGGCAGTATGCGGATGCGGAGAGTGGGCTGTTCTACAACTACCACCGCTACTACAACTCGGCGGGCGGGCAGTACACGCAGAGCGATCCGATCGGGCTGGCGGGTGGGAGCGTGTCGACATATGGGTATGTGGGTGGGAATCCTCTCTCGTACACGGACCCTCAAGGGCTATGTCCGGTATGTGTCATTGTTTGGATTGCCGAGGTATTCGGCGTTTCAGTCGAAACGGTTGTTGTAGGAAGCGTTATAGGGACGGAAATTGGAGTCGGCCTCGCTACCGGCGCTGTTGTCCCAGGGGTTCCGGTGGGGGGCGGTCGGGAATACAGTTCGAACTGCTGAGAAATACTCCCTAAGAGTTCTAAAGGATGGTTTCTATCCGGTGATGAAACGAGGGCGCAAGGATCCAGTCGCAATAACTTGGTGTGAGGCGGGTGATGTCTGGAAATTTGGGAAGACTATTAATCCGTCAACCAGATATTCTCAAGCCACTTTGGACAATATAGGCGAGCATGGTGTGGTGTATGCCAAGGAATTTGCATCTCTGAGCAACGAGGCATTGTTGCTTGAATTGATGAAGATTGAAAACTACGTGCTGCAAGCAGGCAAATTGCCGCCTGGAAATAAAATTAAGAGATAGGAAGGGTAAATGAAGATATTTCTCAGCGGTGATGTGGATTGGGAATCTCGTGTCGATACTATTTGTTTGGAGCTTGCAAAAATTGATGAGGTTCCGTTTTTTGCTGGGCGACCCTATGGCTCGCGATTGCAAAAGGTGGGGGTAATTCTGGTTTGCCACAATGAGGAACTTGGGCTCAAGCAAAGAGTTCGCCTCGACCGAAAAAACCGCGTTCTCTACATGGACGTTATGCTTGATTTCAATGAAATGAAAACCGCATCGCAGCAAGAGAGGAGAAGGATCGTGGCGACTCGTCTTGTCGACGAAGTAAGTCGAGTGGTATCAAAGTATGCGAGCAACGAGTTCAATGCTGCGATGTTCAGCAGTGATTTCCGGCGTTGGATCGAATCGACGGGCTGGCTGACGTAGCTCGCCACGGAGGGCTGCTTGCAACTTCAAAATGAGGCGAGCATCACGACGAACGCGGCGAGCCTGGGGCATCCACTACGACGCGAACGGCAACCGCACGGGCCTGAGCCTGAACGGCAGCCCGAGCACCTACAGCGTGGAGGCGACGAGCAACCGCAAGACGAGCATCACGAACCCGGCGCACAGCCTCGTGTTCGACAGCGCGGGCACCACGCTCAGCGACAGCGCGGCCGATGGCTCGGGCTACACGG
The DNA here is from genome assembly GCF_056402895.1 of Rhizobacter sp. P3_B12. Lineage (NCBI taxonomy): Bacteria > Pseudomonadati > Pseudomonadota > Betaproteobacteria > Burkholderiales > Sphaerotilaceae > Rhizobacter > Rhizobacter sp. P3_B12. Next base: position 1,496 of record NZ_JBFUGN010001073.1, read on the forward strand.
CGACATACAACCTGCGGGGCCAGCTCGCGACGATCACCAAGAACGGGGTGACGACGCGCTACAACGCAGCAGAATCGCATTAATATCACAAATGATTTTTTTTGAGATGAATCACCTGATTCTTCCACGCGAATTCCTTCTGGGCACTCAGTCAGCGGGCGATATTAAGTGGATTGATGCCCCTGGGCTGGGCTTGGGAGGATGCTTCTACGATTATTTCAGATCCACTGATGGGGCGGTTGTCGGTGTGCGGTACTGGATCATGGAGTCATTGGATTCTCGGCGACACCCTGTGTATTCTCAGTTCCTGAATGACAGTAGATTCTCATTTGATGAATCGGGTGCCTTTGTTGATATCTTCTTCGAAGAAAATGGTGGCCTCCTTGAACGGAGGGGGATGGTATCCCTTGACGTGGTTCAGGACTTTGGTGGCGACGATGTGGTAAGGCACAAGAATTGGTACGGGATAGTCTTTTCTCTGGCAATTAACAGCGAGGCG
>NZ_JBFUGN010001074.1:0-1985 GCF_056402895.1 Rhizobacter sp. P3_B12
CGGGGCGCCGGAGCTGGCTGGTTTCATGGCCCGCGTGCGCAGCACGCTTCGTGAACTGACTGTCGCCCACTGTTTGACCACAACGAACGAAGTGAGTGACGGGAGTTTGGGCGACGGGCCATGAAACCAGTCAGCGGAGGGGAGTCAACGCGCCCCCGGGCGCGTTGACCGCACCGGCCGGCGAGCCACAGCCTCCCCACCCGCGCCTTTGCACCCAAACAACCGAAATTCAGCCAGTAGGATCCTGCCCCGCCTCATCCAACCTCCTCCGAACCATGTTGATGTGGCTGCGCAGCGAGTACAGCTCGTCCGCATAGCTCAACGGCACCGTCACGTTGCCGACCCGCGTTTCGATCTTGTCCAGCTCCGAGCGCAGCTCGTCGTTCGGCCGCACGCCCTGGCCGTCCTCCACCGCCCGCAGCTGCCCATACCAGCGGAAGATGCGCGAGCGGATGCGGAACTGGTACAGCGGTGGCACCACGCGCGACAGCGGGATCAGGATCGCGACGATCGACACCAGCACCACCCACATGCGGTCGATCAGGTTGGCCAGCCAGAACGGCAGGTAGCGCTGCAGCAGCGGCGAACCGCTGGTGTAGAAGCGCTGCGCCTCCGGCGCCAGCGGCCGCTCGGTGCCGCGCGCGTTCGGAAAATCGCCCTTGCGCTGGAACCAGCCCGCCGGCCCGTGGATCTTCGCCGCCGCCTGCACGAACAACTGGATCAGCGCCGGGTGCAGATCCTCGCGCGCCACCAGCGTCGCGGTCGGCGCGATCAGCCGCACGTCGTTCGGCGGCACGTCGCCCGCCAGGTCGACCACGCCGCGCGGCAGCGTCACCGGCGTCAGGAAGGCGAAGCGCCGCGAATACGCATCGGCCTGCGCAAAGTCGAACAGCTTCACCCCCGGCGTCTGCAGCAGCATCTGCACCATCAGCGCCTCGGGCGCCGACGCGAACACGATCGCATCGATGTCGCCCGCCAGGAACTTCACGACCGCGTCGGTCTGCTCCTCGCGCGACACCGTCATCGACGCGGGGTCGATGCGGTTGGCATCGAGCAGCTTGCGCATCAGGTTCGGCGCACCGCTGCCGCGCGCACCGATATCCACCTTCCAGCCCTGCAGCTGCGCCAGGCTGGCCAGCGGCACGCCCTTCAGCAGCCGCTGCGCCGAATCCTCGCGGTAGAACAGCCACACCGGCTCGAAGAACAGGCTGCCCAGCGAATTCAGGTCTTCGTCCGCCAGCGCATTGGCCTCGGCGTTCTTGCGCGATTCGCCGGCCCCGCCCTGCGTGAACGCGATGTCCACGCCCGAATTCGGGTCGCGCAGCAGCTTCAGGTTCTCGGCCGCGCCATGGGTGGTGCGCAGCTCCACCTGGATGCCGTACCCTTTCAGGTACTCCGCATAGCGCTTGCCGAACTCGGCGTACGCCCCTTGCTCGACCCCGGTGGCCAGCACCACCTTGCGCGGCGGCGTCGGGTCGAGGAACCAGTAGGCGACCACCAGCAGGACGATGGTCAGGAAGATGAACGGGCCGGCGGTGGCCAGCACGTCGCGGAACGACAGCAGCGTGTTGCGAAGGACTTTGGGCATGACGCCTCGAGGCAGAGAAGGGGGTTTCATGGGCAGCCGGAACAATAGCGCCTGATCGGCCCGGCCGCGCTCGCGGTATGCTTTTTCTTGTGACTGACCTGGACCCGTGATGCGACTGCTGCTGGTGGAAGACGACCCGATGATCGGCGAGAGCCTGCGCAACGCGTTGCGGCTCGAAGGCTTCGCCGTCGACTGGGTGCGCGATGCGGCGGCCGCCGATGGCACGCTGGCCAGCGAGCGCTTCGACCTGGTGCTGCTCGACCTGGGCCTGCCGCCGGGGCGCGTTCCGCAGGGCACGCAGCACGCCGAGGCCGACGCCGGCGCGGGTGGCCTGGGCGTGCTGCGCGCCCTGCGCGCCCGCCACGACAGCACGCCGGTCATCGTGCTGACCGCCCGC
>NZ_JBFUGN010001075.1:0-1985 GCF_056402895.1 Rhizobacter sp. P3_B12
GGCCAGGGCCCCAAGGGCGAGAGCGATCTTCAAACCGGGCTTCATGCCGCAGCTTACCGCCGGTCCGGGGAGCGCGCCGGCGGATGAGGTGCTGTCATGCCCTGATCACGGTCGCATCATGACTTCGCTGAAGTCCATCCCTAGCATGGCGGTCAGCAACTCAGAGCACAGCCCAGCTTGATGTCCCCCCATCGCACCTCCGAGCGAACGCAGAAGCTGCAGGTGAATCACCTGACCGACAGCGACATCGCGAAGATCGCCGCCTTCCTGCGCATCGGCCGCGAGCGGCTGAGCCGGGACTGGCAGATCGTGTTCGAGGATGGGCATGACGTGCTCCGTCACCTGGCGCACCCGCTGCAGTACGAGGACGTCATCGACGCGCTGCAGGCGCTGGAGCGCCGGCTCGCCGCGCAGCCCGCAACGGCGGGCGCGCAGCTGCGTCTGCGCCGCTGGCCGGCGCATGCGTTGCTGCAAGGCGATGCCGATCGCCCCCGGCTCGCGAGCTTCCTGTTGTCGGCGCGGCAGATCGATATCGACGAACTGACGCGCCTGAGCCACGTCGACCGGCTGGCATGCGAGGCATTCGTGGCGGCGTTGATGGCGGCAGACGTGCTGGATGTGATGCCGGCCGCGCGATTGCGGCCCGATGTGACCGGGCCCGATGCGACCCGGTCCCCGGACCAGCGCACGTTCGGCGAGATCCGGCGCAGCCTGGGGCTGGCATGACGAGGATGGCCCAGCCCAGGATCGTGTTCACCGGGCCGCCCGGGGCCGGCAAGACCACCGCCATCGCGATGCTGAGCGACATTCCGCCGGTGGTCACCGACGTGCGCAACACCGACCCCACGCTCGCCAAGGAGCTCACCACCGTCGGGCTGGACTTCGGCCAGGTCGACCTCGCCGGTGGCCGCTGCGTGCAGCTGTTCGGCACGCCCGGGCAGCTGCGCTTCGAGTTCATGTGGCAGATCGTCGCCGCCGATGCGCTCGGCCTGGTGATCCTGCTCGACAACTCGCGACCCGACCCGCTGGACGATCTCTCGACCTGCCTGGACGCCTACCAGCACCTGCTGCCGACGATGAACTGCGCGGTCGGCATCGGACGCACGGCCGAATTCCCGCAGCCTGCGATCGACAGGTTCAGCGACCTGCTCACCGAGCGGGGGCTGGCCTTCCCGGTGCTGCCGGTGGACGTGCGCCGGCGCGAGGACGTCCTGCTGCTGGTCGACACCGTGCTCATCCAGGGCGAAATGCGCGCCGCGGCATGAACGCCTCCCGGATCGGTGCCGAACTGGACCGCATGGCCGCCCATCCGGGCGTCGTCGGCTGCGCGCTGGTCGATGCGCACACCGGACTGGTCTGGGACAGCCGGGCAGGGGCGCCGAACGCCGAGCGCGTGTGGGAGGCGGCGGTGGACTACTGGCGGCTGCACGACCGGCAGAAGCTGCACTTCGCCGGCCTGGGCGCGCTCGGTGCGGCGGTGATGTACCACCGCGCCGGCGTGCTCGCGGTGTTCCCGTGCTGCAGCAACCCCGACGTGCTGCTCGTCGCGCACGGCCAGCACCGCGGCGTCGACTGGATCGCGCTGCAGCGCATGGCGCGTGCACTCGGCGAGCTGCTGCGCCGTTCGTGACAACAGGCCGGCGCGGCGTTCCCACACACATGCCAGCCCGGAGATCGGGCATGGGCGCGGCCTTCGCCGTGCCGAAGCGATCTCCACACTCAACCCGACGATTGGAAGAAAGAAACATGGCAACCATCAAGCAATCCCTCGACGAGCTGCTGACCGTGGACGGCGCGATGTGCGCGGCGGTGGTCGATTCCGCCAGCGGCATGATGCTCGGCTCGGCAGGCTCCGGTGTCGACCTCGAAGTGGCCGCCGCCGGCAACACCGAGGTGGTGCGCGCCAAGCTCAAGACCATGCGCCAGCTCGGCCTGAACGACGTGATCGACGACATCCTGATCACGCTGGGCCGGCAGTACCACAT
>NZ_JBFUGN010001076.1:0-1979 GCF_056402895.1 Rhizobacter sp. P3_B12
CGGCACGTTCTACTTCACCGGCAGCGGGCTGAACCTGGGCGGCTATGCGGGCGGCACGCTGCAGTTCGAGCTGGCGGTGAGCAGCTGGGGCACCAACACCAAGGGGCTGGCGATCAAGATGGAGAGCCCGGGCGACGGCTGCCGCAACGTCGACTACGTGATCCCCGATGCGATGAAGCCGCCGGCCGATGGCGCCTTCCACGCGGTCACGCTGAACCTGGCGGACGTGGTCGCAGTGAAGAACGCACCGTGCTTCACGCTCGACAACATCACCGTGCCGTTCGGGATCTTCCCGGTATGGGACGACCAGCAGGGGGTGAGCTTCAAGGTGCGGAACGTGAAGCTGGTGCAGTGACCCCATGGCGCCACGCCCGGGGTGACTGGCTCAACACGGGCATCGTCGATGTGCGCGACATGGCGGACCTGCATGTGTGTGCGATGACGAACCCCACCGCTGCGGGCGAGCGCTTCATCGAACACCGAAAGGGATGCTGGTGATGGCTTTCCAGAGCCGCCGCAGACCCTTTGGCGGCGCTGGCGGGAGATGAGTCAGGGGAACTCGCATGAGAACCGCTTCCGTCAGAACGATGCCTCGCAGGTTGCGAGGGTCGCCGGCCAACTGCATCGCCACGGAGTACTCCGCACTTGTCGACGCGATCTGCTCCAGTCGTCTCCTGCTGGCGTCATCCCCCTGTGCCATGTCCTGTGCAAGCTCGTGGGCGGCGATGTAGAGCGGCTCGTTCTTGAGCAGCCCCTTGGCGGACGCTTTCATCTCGAAGTCCCTGATCAGGAAGGCGTCCTGGAACTTGACGCCCTGCGGCGAGAGAAGAACCTGCGCGAAGGCCATCGGCACGAAGGCGATCAGGCACTCGGCATCTTCGGCGCTGATGTCCTGCAGCACGAGGTCTTGGATGAGTGTGTCCAGATCCTCGTGTGAAACACGGGCGGTCGTGTCGAGGTAGAGCTCAACTTTCCGTCGAGGGGCATGGTCAGTTTTCGGCGGCATTCGGCAAGTCTTCGTCAGCGGGGTAGAACACGTGCCCCTTGTTTGAAAACGTCATGCGGTCCAGGAATGTGGTTCGCCCGACCCACTCGACCTCGAGCACGGGCAGACCACCGAGGTTGGTTTCGGCGTATTGCGGTGTCGACCATTCGGCGCTGACACGCGCCTTGGCCCGCTGAACGGCATCCTGTTCCGACACCCCGCGAACGATGCGAGTCGCATAGAAGCCGACGATGGGCGGATCGGAAGCATCGGCGCTGAGAATCTGAATCCGGGTTCCGTGGAGCAGTACGCGGTAGTAGGGCACGATGTCTTGCATCCTCAAACACTGATCTGTTTCAGTGCTTGGCGCACGGCTGGCCAATCGGTCGATGCAGGCAACTGGGCTAGGTCCGATACGGACAGGCTGCGCCGCTGCGCGTGTTCCCGCATCAGTCCTTCGGCATCGATGCGGACCTCTGGCGGGAATGCGTCCGACACCGTGCGCTCGACCCGCTCCGACATCGCGGTCATGAGTCGCTCATGGAGCGAGAGGCACTCTGCCAAGAAATCCGAACGTGTCAGGCTGAAGCTGCCGAACGGTGCGGACCAGGCGGCGGAACCTTCGATGAACTTCTCCCGGTGATCCCATTCAATGTGAACCATCGACTCGTCCGACCACAACACGATGTCTGCAGATGGAGACAGGTAGGCCGTGTCAAGTTGGCGCTGGCCGATCCAGGTGCATGCCGCGTCGACTGTCGACCCGTAGTCGTCATCGTCGCGCTCGGCGTTCTTGTCGCACCAGGCCGACATTCGTTTCAGCGTTCGCTTGCGGCCCGAGCCGGAAAGGTGCGGGATCAAGTCTTCTGGAACGGGCTCGAGTGCGTGGGCGGCCACCTCGATGACATCTTCGTACAGCCGGGCAACCTGGTACTCGCAGAAGCGTGACACCCCCTGCTCCTGCGCTGAGCGGCTGTACTCGAGGAGGGTGGAC
>NZ_JBFUGN010001077.1:0-1975 GCF_056402895.1 Rhizobacter sp. P3_B12
GAGTTGAAGGCGCGCGCGATCTGCTGCAGCTCGTCGCTCGCGCCGGCCGGCAGCTCGATCGCGCGCAGCGCGCCGCGCCGCGTCGCGATCTCGTGCGCCAGCCGCTTCAGCGGCAGCGCGATCACCCGGAAACCGATCCACAGGCTCAGCGCCGCGGTGCCGAACAGCAAGGCCAGCACCGCCARCAAGGTGATCGTCGGCGCATTGCGCGGCGACGCGTGGCGGTGCACGAAGTTCCAGCGCTCTCCCTCGATGTCGGCCTCGATGCGCAGCACCAGGCCGTTGCGGTCGCTGATGTCGAGCACCGCGTCATGGCCGAGCGAGCGGGTGACGATGTCCTGCAGCCCGCTCGGCAGCTCGATCGACGGCTGGCGCAGCGGGCCGACGATGTCGGGCCCGCCATCGGGCGCGCCGCTGCGGCCGACCCAGAACGGGCCATACGACAGCTCCACCGCAACGCGGTCGCGCTCGTCGGGTGGCGTGGTCAGCAGGTTCTGCTGCGCCTGGTGCGCCTCGCYGACCACCGCCACCAGCATGCCCTCGCTGAACGGCTCGAACAGCAGCGTGCGCAACAGCAGCAGCTGCGCGATCAGCGACGCGACGCTGATCAGCCCCACCAGCCAGGTGACGCGGCCGGCCAGCGAGCGGGGCAGCCAGCGCATCAGCGCGACGTTTCAGGCACGAACATGTAGCCGTGGCCGCGCACCGTCTGGATGAAGCGCGGGGTGCCGGGATCGGATTCGACGAGCTTGCGCAGGCGCATCACGGTGACGTCGATCGCGCGCAGCAGCAGCGATTCGCTGCGCGAGTGCGACACCGCCAGCAGCCGCTCGCGCGACACCGCGACCCCCGGGTTCGCCACCAGCTCGGCCAGCACCGAGAACTCGACAGTGCTCAGCACGCGCGTGGCACCGTTGCGGAACAGGCAGCGCGCGCTCACGTCGAAGACGCTGCCGCCGAACTTGACCGGCGCCTGGTTCATCTGCGACAGGCCCGGCGGCACGATCGCGCGGCGCAGCACCGCATGCACGCGCGCCAGCAGCTCGCGCGCCGAGAACGGCTTGCCGAGGAAATCGTCGGCGCCCATCTCGAGGCCGAGCACGCGGTCGATCTCCTCGCTGCGCGCGGTCAGGATGATGATCGGCACCCGGTCCCCCTCGGAGCGCAGCTTCTGGCAGGCCTGCAGCCCGCTCATGCCGGGCAGGCTCACGTCGAGCACCACCAGGTCGGGGCGCAGCCGGTGGATGCGGCGCAGCAGGTCCTCGGCGGTGGCCATGCCGGTGACGACCAGGCCCTGCTTCTCCAGGTAGTCGCACAGCATCGTGCGCAGCGGGTTGTCGTCTTCGACGACGTAGAGGTGGTACGGCTTGGTCATGGACGGAAGCTTAGTGAGCCGGCGTTGCGCGCTTGCTTCTGGCAGATGTCCCTGCATGTCCGATCATGTCAAGCCGAACCGGACGACACATCAATCCGCCCACATGCCCCGGCGATCGCCGGGCTCGGCACCGGCGGCGAGCCGCTTCGACCAGCGGGCGGCGCGTTCCTTCGCGGCGGAACTGGCGACCGCGCAGCTGCCGTCCTGCAGGTAGGCGACGGCCGCGGCCGTCAGCGATTCCGCCGGGTCGCCGAGCGCTCCGCTGAAGGTGTCGGTCCCGGCGCACGTGGCGGCGATGCCGTTCCAGAAGCCGCCCTCGCCGAGCGCGTTGGTGCTCTCGAAGTTGACCGCGCTGTAGGTGTTGCCGCAGGACGCGCGCGGCTGGAAGCCGACCGGCTTGCCGCAGCTCGTGCCGCCGATCGTCACGACCTCGGCATAGGGCTTCAGCCCGTTCACGACCAGCTCGCTGGCCGAGCAGGTGCGCGCGCCGGTCAGCACCACCACGCGCGGGAACGCCGCCGCGCCCGGCACCGAGCCGAGCAGGTAGGCGCCGTTCGAGCTGGCGTGCCGACCGTTGAACGTGAGCCGCGCGAACACCTC
>NZ_JBFUGN010001078.1:0-1973 GCF_056402895.1 Rhizobacter sp. P3_B12
GCACGATGTGGCGCGCCGCCTGCACGTGGCCGTCGTCCAGCGCGGCATAGGCCGCAGCCAGGGCTTCGTCGGGAGACGGCAGGAGTCGGGTGGACGCGTCGGCAGCCATGTGCTTGATGGAGGGGGTCGTGCCCCGTGCGGTGCCCAGTGAGTGCGGGGTCGATGCTAGCGGAAACGGCGCCGCATTCAATGTGCGAACTTCCTCGAAAGCTCGTCTTGCAACGGTCCCGGGCATCGCCTACCCTGCCGCGTCCTCACAGGGAGCCATTGGATGTCTCTTCAACGCAACCGCAAGCTCGTGCGCGACCAGGCGCTGTTCCGGCACTGGGAGGGGCTCTCCGCCAATGCCTTCGACACGATCCCGCTGCAGCAGCTGAAGGATGCGCAGGCCGCGCTGCAGGGCCACATCGTGCTGCCGGACAACCCCGACTACAACGCCGACCGCCAGCTCTTCAACCCGGTGTTCAACGCGTACCCGGTGGCGATCGTCTACTGCGCCGTCGAGAGCGACGTGGCGATCGCGCTGAAGCTCGCGCAGGACGTGATCCTGCCGTTCACCGTGCGCTCCGGCGGCCACTGCACCGCCGGCTTCTCGGCCGGCTACGGCGTGCTGATCGACGTGAGCGAGCTGAACGAGGTCACGATCGACGCCGCGGCGCAGGTCGCCACCGTCGGCACCGGCTGCCCGTTCAGCAAGCTCGACCTGGCGCTCGACCAGACCGGCCTGCACGTGCCGGGCGGCGAATGCCAGGACGTCTGCATCGGCGGCTACCTGCAGGGCGGCGGCTACGGCTTCACGTCGGTCACCTTCGGGATGAACTGCGACAACGTGATCGACATGCGGGTGATGCTGGCCAACGGGCGCGTCGTCACCGCGAGCCCGGTCGCCAACACCGACCTGTGGTGGGCGATGCGCGGCGGCACCGGCGGCAACTTCGGCGTGCTGCTCTCGGTGCGCTACCAGCTGCGTCCGCTCGGCGACGTGTTCGGCTGGGCGCTGATCTGGCCGCTGCAGACGCCGGCCGATTTCCAGAACGCCACCGGCGCGCTGATGGCCTTGCAGTCGGGCTACATGCTCGCGGCGCTGCCGCAGGCGCTGAACATCCAGGTGTCGCTGTGCTGGCAGCCCGGCACGCAGGGCGGGCTGCCGCTCGAGCCGCAGCAGCCCTACCTGATGGTGCGCGGGCTGTATGTCGGATCGCAGGCCGACGGCCAGGCCGCGATCCAGCCGCTGTGCGACCTGCCGGGCGCCATCACGCAATGGACCGCGATGGACAGCTACTACAACCTCAACAAGGCCTTGCTCGACCAGCCCTACGGCATGCCCTGCCTGGCGCCGGACAGCCCGATGCCGTTCGAGGACAAGGCCTCGCGCTACGTCACGCGCCCGCTCACGCCCGCGGAATGGCTCGGGCTGCTGCAGTACTTCGTCACCGCACCGAACGAGCTGACCTACTTCTACATGGAGTTCTACGGCGGCGCGATCAACGAGGTGCCGCCGCAGGCGAATGCCTTCGTGCACCGCAGCTCGGCCTTCAACGCGGTGCTCGACGTGTTCTGGTTCGACGACGCGCACAAGCAGGCGTCGCAGGATTTCCTGGTCGGCTGGATGAACCTGATGGCGCCGATGTGGAACGGCGAGATCTACCAGAACTACCCGCGGCCGGACCAGCCCGCCTACGGCCCGGCCTACTGGGCCGATGCGCAGGCCGGGCTGTACGCGGTGAAGCTGAAGTACGACCCGACGCACGCCTTCCGCTTTGCGCAGGAGGTGGGGCCGCTGATGTCGCCGGGCGGCGGCATCGGGCCGGTGATCGAGCTGCCGGCCTGGCTGCAGCAGTGGTTGCAGCARCCGATCGTGTACGACGCGCGCTGGACGGCGTCGCAGCTGCAGCCGTACCAGTGAGCCGCCGTTCGCGCTGAGCCTGTCGAAGCGCCTGCTCGCATGCCACCAGGCTTCGACAGGCTCAGCC
>NZ_JBFUGN010001079.1:0-1972 GCF_056402895.1 Rhizobacter sp. P3_B12
GGATCACCGCGTGGATCGCCGCCTTCTGGTCGGGCGTCTCCTCGAAGCCGAAGCTCGCCGCGAAGGCCTCGTAGTCGTGCGGCGAGAAGCGGAACGCGAAGCCCTCGCGCGCGGCGCGGCGGGCATACAGGTTCAGCAGCTCGGCCGCGGTGTCGCGCACCTGCTCGGCGGCCTTGCGCTTGGCCTTGTCCCWCTGGCCGGAGCCGAGCCGGTGCAGCGGCGCCTCTTCGGCACTGACGCCGGTGTAGCGGCTGATCAGGTGCAGCTGCGCGACCGGCACGTACAGCGTGGCCTTGTCGGCGTATTCGAGGTGCAGGAACTCGCTCGGGCCGTCGCCCAAGTCGATGTTCATCAGGCCGACGTAGCGGCCGATGCCGTGGTTCACGTGCACCACCGGGTCGCCGACCTTCAGCTCCGACAGGTCCTTGATCAGCGCGTTGACGTCGCTGACCTGCTCCTGCTTGCGCTTGCGCCGCCCGGTGGGCGAGGTCGCGAACAGCTCGGTCTCGGTGATGAACTGAATGGCGCGGCCGAGCTCGGCGTCGTGCCAGAAGAAGCCCTCGGCCAGCGGCGCGACCGCGATCGCGAAGCGCTCGTCGCCCTGCTCGAATTCGGTGAGGCTCGCGACCGACGGCGGCTCGATGCGGCTGTCGCGCAGCAGCTCCAGCAGGCTCTCGCGCCGGCCCTCGCTCTCGGCGACGATCAGCACCCGGTGCGGCGTGGTGCCCACGTGCAGCTGCAGCTTCTTCAGCGGCTCGGGTGCGCCGCGGTCGACGCTGAGGTCGGGCAGCGGGCGGGCCCAGTCGGTCTCTTCCTTGCCGCGCACCGACAGCACCGCGTGCGCATTGGCGATCGCGAAGAAATCCTCGGTGCGCAGGAAGATGTCTTCCGGCGGCAGGATCGGCCGCTCCTTGTCGTGCTGCAGGAAGCGGTGGCGCTCGCGGGTGTCGACCCAGAAGCGCTTCAGCGCGTCGTCGACCTCGCCGTGCAGCGCGATCGCGGCCTGCTCGCCGAGGTAGTCGAAGATCGTCGCGACGCCGTCGAAGAACAGCGGCAGGTAGTACTCGATGCCGGCGGTCGCGATGCCGCTGCCGATGTCCTTGTACAGGCGCACCTTGGTCGGGTCGCCGTCCATCTTCTCGCGCCAGCGGGCGCGGAACGCGGTGCGCGAGTCCTCGTCCATCGGGAACTCGCGGCCCGGCAGCAGCCGCACCTCGGGCACCGGGTACAGGCTGCGCTGGCTGTCGGGGTCGAAGGTGCGGATGCTGTCGACCTCGTCGCCGAACAGGTCGACGCGGTAGGGCACCAGCGAACCCATCGGGAACAGGTCGATCAGCCCGCCGCGCACCGCGTACTCGCCCGGCGACACCACCTGGCTCACGTGGGTGTAGCCGGCGAGCGTGAGCTGGGCCTTCAGTGCCGCCTCGTTGAGCTTTTCCTTCTGCTTGAAGTTGAAGGTGTAGGCGGCGAGGAAGCTCGGCGGCGCGAGCCGCACCAGCGCGGTCGAGGCCGGCAGCAGCACCACGTCGACCTCGCCGCGCTGGATGCGCCACAGCGTGGCCAGCCGCTCGGAGATCAGGTCCTGGTGCGGCGAGAAGGTGTCGTAGGGCAGGGTCTCCCAGTCGGGGAACACCGCGATGCGCAGCTCGGGCGCGAAGAACGCGAGTTCGCCTTCGAGCCGCTGCGTGTCGGCCGGCTCGGCGCTGACGATCGCAGTCAATTGCTTCTGGGCGGTGCGTGCCTGCGCGAAGCGCGCCAGCAGCAGGGCATCGGCCGAGCCGATCGGGCGCGGCAGCGTGAAGCGTTTTCCGGGAGACAGGCTGGGAAGGTGCATGGACACAATCGCGCGACAAAATCAAATCGCCCCGCGCGACGTGGCGGCGGGGCGATAGGGCAGTGCCGATTATAGAATTCGCCACCTTTTCGCGCCCCATGTCGACTTCTTCCCCCTCCCGATTGTTCGCCCTCGTGC
>NZ_JBFUGN010001080.1:0-1971 GCF_056402895.1 Rhizobacter sp. P3_B12
GGCGCTGGACCTGTGCGACGCGCTGGACCCCGGCCGCAGCGGCGCGCTGGGCGTGGCGCTGGACGTGTACCACGTGTGGTGGGATCCGAAGCTGCGCGCTCAGATCGAACGCGCCGGCCGCGAGCGGCTGCTGGCCTTCCACGTCTGCGACTGGCGCGTGCCCACGCGCGACCTGCTGAACGACCGCGCGATGATGGGCGACGGCGTGATCGACATCCCGCGCATCCGCGGCTGGGTCGAAGAAGCCGGCTACGCGGGCTACAGCGAGGTGGAGATCTTCTCCAGCGAGGACTGGTGGAAGCGGCCGGGCGGCGAGGTGCTGGACACCTGCATCGCGCGGCACCGCAGCGCCGTGTGACGCTCAGGCCGCCACCAGCACCGTCCGGCGAACCCGCCGCACATTGAAGGCGCTGGCGATCAGCACGCCCTGCACCACCGCGATGCCCAGCCAGACCTGCGCCGGGCGGTGCCAGTCCATCAGCGTGCCGAACAGCAGCGGAGCGATCGCCTGGCCGATGTCCAGGCCCGAGTAGACGACGCCGTAGACGCGGCCGGTCGCGTTGTCGGGCGCCGAGCGCTTGACGATCAGGTCGCGCGACGGCCCGGCGATGCCGGCCGCGAAGCCCATCGCGCCGAACAGCACCGGCACCGCCAGCGCCGGGATCTCGGCGAAGCCCACCACCAGCGCGATCGCCGCGGCCACGCCGAAGCCGGCACCGACGATGCGCTCGCAGCGCGCCGGGTCGGTCACGAGAAAGCCGCCGACCACCATGCCGCCGGCGCTGCACACCATGTAGACCGTCAGGCACACGGCCGCCAGCTGCGTCGGCACGTCGTGCAGCAGGCGCGCCGCCTCGGGCGCGAAGGCCTGCACGCCGCTCAGCGCCATCGCGTAGAAGAAGAAGAACGCGAAGCACATCCAGACCGCCGGGATCGACAGGAAATCGAGGCTGCCGCCGGCCGCCTTCGCCGCGCTGGCCTTGGGCGCTGCCGCGATGTCGTCGAGCGCCAGCTTCTCGCGGTTGAACCACAGCACGATCAGCACCGCGAAGGCCAGCACGCCGGCGCAGGCCAGCGCGACGCGCCACGAGTACGCGAGCGTCAGCGGCACCAGCATCGCCGGCGCCAGCGCCCAACCCAGGCTGCCGGTGATGCCGTGCACGCTGAACGCATGGCCGAGGCGCGACGGGTGCACCTTGCGGTTCAGCAGCGTGAAATCGACCGGGTGGAACACGCCGTTGCCGATACCGGCCAGCACCGAGAACGCCGCCAGCATCCACCAGCCGGTGCTGATCGAGAAGCCGAAGGCCGCCAGCCCCAGCAGCGCCAGCCCCGCGAACAGGATCGGCCGCGGCCCGAAGCGGTCGACGATGAAGCCCGACAGCGCCTGCGTGATGCACGAAACGACGAAGAAGATCGACATCAGCAGGCCGAGCTCGGCGTAGCCGACGTTGAACGCCTCCTTCAGCCACGGGAACAGCGGCGCCAGCAGCAGCTGGCTGAAGTGACTGATGCTGTGCGCCAGGCCGACCAGGCCGATGACGGTGGCGTCCTTGCGCAATGCGGGTGCCGGGGCGGCCAGGGTGTTCATGCAGGGGTTCGGCAGGTGGAATCGAGCACCGATGGTAGGCAGTGACGAAGCGGCCGGATTGCGATAGCCTGTCAATCCTTGTCGAGATCCTGCCAATCATGATCACCCCACCGATCGGCCCGCTCACGCCCCACCTGTACATGCCGACGCCGCAGCGGCCGCTGCGCGCGAAGCAGCACCACCTGGGCACCGACACCCGCGTCGTGCCGCACGACCACCCGTGGGCGCAGGTCGCGCTGTCGTCCACCGGCGTCGTGCGGCTGACGATGGAGCACGGCACCTACCTCGTGCCGCCGTCGCGCGCGCTGTGGATCCCGGCCGGCATGGAGCACGCCGTCAGCGTCGTCGAGGATGCCGACCTGCGCACGCTGTACCTGCTG
>NZ_JBFUGN010001081.1:0-1968 GCF_056402895.1 Rhizobacter sp. P3_B12
GTGTGATGCATGGCGTCTTTCTTCGTGAAGAGTCTTCAGAACGATGAGCCGCCGATGTTCGACGGGCCGGGTGACAGCGCTGTGACCGACCATAGTTCACCTACCGCCGCAAGAAAAGCCGGACCGGGGCAGAATCTCCCGCTCCCCCTCATCCGCCCACTGCGAACCCACCCGCCATGTCCGACCTGTCCGCCTTCCCGATCACCACCAAGTGGCCCGCGCAGCACCCCGAGCTGCTGCAGCTCTACTCGCTGCCGACGCCCAATGGCGTGAAGGTGTCGATCATGCTGGAGGAGACCGGGCTGCCGTACGAGCCGCACCTGGTGCGCTTCGACACCAACGACCAGCTGTCGCCCGAGTTCCTGTCGCTGAACCCGAACAACAAGATCCCGGCGATCCTGGACCCGAACGGCCCGGACGGCAAGCCGTTCGCGCTGTTCGAATCGGGCGCGATCCTCGTCTACCTGGCGAGCAAGACCGGGCAGCTGATGCCCGCCGACACCGCCGGCCGCTTCGAGACGCTGCAGTGGGTGATGTTCCAGATGGGCGGCATCGGCCCGATGTTCGGCCAGCTCGGCTTCTTCCACAAGTTCGCCGGCCGCGAGTACGAGGACAAGCGCCCGCGCGACCGCTACGTGGCCGAATCGAAGCGGCTGCTGAAGGTCGTCGACGAGCGCCTGGAGGGCCGCGACTGGATCCTGGGCGACGCGTACTCGATCGCCGACATCGCGATCTTCCCGTGGATCAACAACCTGTTCGGCTTCTACGAGGCGGGCGAGCTGGTCGGCATGGCCGATTTCCCGAACGTCACGCGCGTGCTGGCGGCGTTCAAGGCGCGGCCGGCCGTACAGCGCGGGCTGGCGATTCCGAAGCGACCCGCGTGAAACAGCGGGCCTGATCCGGTAGGAAGGGGACTACGCGCAGCGGCGCCCTCTTCCGATCGGCAGCGCGCGCGCCGGTGACTAGAGTGGCCGGGTCCGGGCCGCCCGTGCCCGCAAGGAGCATCACCATGTCATTTGCGCTCTATATGGTCGGCCTCGTGCTGCTGGTCGGCGGYGTCGCCTGGGGCCTCGTGACGGCCGGGCTCGCACCGGTGTACGTCGGCATCGCCTGCCTGATCGTGCTGGGCATCGGCATCATGATGGCGGTGTCGCGCACCCGCACGAAGGATCCGTCGAGCTGATCAGCCCTCGCGGTAGAACGACTCGACCTGGCCCTTCAGCTTGATCAGCAGCGGCTGGCCCTTGCGGTCGACCGAGCGGCCGGCAGGCACGCGGATCCAGCCTTCGCTGATGCAGTATTCCTCGACATCGCCGCGCTCCTTGCCGTTGAAGCGGATGCCGATCTCGTGCTCGAAGATCGCGGCGACATGGAACGGGCTGCGCGGATCGACCGACAGGCGGTCGGGCAAGGCAGGTCGTTCGGCGGGAACGGGGGTGGGCGTGGCGTTGACCTCGGACATGGACAGGGTTCCTGATCGGGGAATGGAGAAAAGCCGCCATTCTGCGGCACCGGCCGCATCCTCGGATCAGGCCCGCAGCCGGTAGCCCGTCGCGTAGATCGATTCGATGTGCAGCGGCGTGCCCTGCTGCCTCGAGACGAGCACGCATTTCTGCCTCAGCTTGTACAGGTGCTGCTCGATGGATCGCTTGTTGACGGCATCGGTGTTGCCGAACAGCGCGGCCGACAGCATCTCCGTCGTCGTGAGCCGGCCGTGGTGCTCGAACAGCACCTGCGCCAGGCTGCACTCGCGCGCCGTCAGGCGCACCCGTTGGCCGGGCGAGGCCAGCACCGACTGCGCGGTGTCGAGCCAGTAGGCCCCGGCCCGCAGCTCGGGTGCCGGCGAGGCCAGCGCCCGCACGCGGGCCAGCACGCGCTGCACCAGGCCGGTCGCGCCTTCGGCCTCGGTGGCGTAGTCGTCGGCGCCACGCATCAGCGCCTGGGCGATGGAGTAGGTGTCACCGGCAC
>NZ_JBFUGN010001082.1:0-1966 GCF_056402895.1 Rhizobacter sp. P3_B12
GGCCGCGAGCGGCGGCATCGCGCGGCCGTAGACGCGGCGCACGCGCTCGGGCAGCGGCGGATGCGTGGACAGCCAGCCCGCCGGCGCCTGCATCAGCTGGCCGGCCAGCAGGCGGGACGGCACGCGGTACAGCGCGGCCTCGCGCGCATCGACCTGGTGCCAGATCTTGCGCAGCGTGCCGCCCAGGCCGTCGCGGCTGCGGGTGAACTGCACCGCGCTCGCATCGGCCAGCAGTTCGCGCTGCCGCGACACGGCGGCCTGCAGCACCTGGCCGGCGACCCAGCCCAGGCTGCCCGCCGCGATGAAGACCGGGCCGACCAGCACGCCGGGGAAGCTCCGGTTGCCCTCTTCGTCGGCGTCGAACAGCCGGTGGCCGTAGCCGTGCACCAGCGACAGCCCCCACACCAGCGCCAGCAGCAGCATGTGCAGGCGCAGGTCGCCGTTGTGGATGTGACCGAACTCGTGCGCAACGAGGCCTTGCAGCTCGTCGCGCGTCAGGCGCTRCAGCGCGCCGCGCGYCACCGCGACCACCGACTCCTCGGGCGACCAGCCGGCCGCGAACGCATTGATGGCGTGCTCGCGCTCCAGCAGGTAGACGCGCGGGCGCGGCAGGCCGGAAGCGAGCGCCATCTCGTCGACGATGTTCAGCAGGCGTCGCTCGGTGACGTCGCGCGGGTCGAGCAGTTCGCGCCCGCCGGCCCATTCCGCCACGTGGGCGCCGCCGCCGCTGCGCAGCCGCACCGTCTCGACCCAGCAGCCGCCCAGCACGAACAGCAGCACGATCGCGGTGTTGGTCTCGAAGAAGAGCGACGGCAGGCCGGGGAAATCGGCGTCGCGCAGCAGCAGCGCGGCAGCGCCCCACCAGAGTGCGAGCAATGCCACGTTGACCACCAGCACCAGTGCGACCAGCAGCAGCGCGAACAGCGCCAGCAGCCGCTGCGTGGCCTGGCGGGTCTCGTCCTGCTGGTCGCGAAAGCGCACGGCCGCGCGCGGACTACAGCTGCACGCGCACCGCGGCGCGCTCGGCCTCGCTCGTGGTGGACTGCAGCATCGCGGCCTCGCGGAAGCCGAACAGCGCGGCCAGCAGCCGGGTCGGGAACTGCTGCGCGGCGACGTTGTAGTCGAGGGCCGCGTCGTTGAACAGCTGGCGCGAGAACGCCACCTTGTTCTCGGTGCTGGTCAGCTCCTCGGACAGCTCGCGCAGGCTCTGGTCGGCCTTCAGCTCCGGGTAGGACTCGACCAGCGCCATCAGCCGGCCCATCGCCGAGCCGAGCACGCCCTCGGCCATCGCGAGGCTCGTCACCGGCCCGGCGGCACCGGGGCGCGCGCGCGCCAGGTCGGCCGCGGCCTTGGCCTGGTTGCGGGCGGCGGTCACGGCCTCGAGCGTCTCGCGCTCATGCGTCACGTACTTGCGCGCGACCTCGACCAGGTTGGGGATCAGGTCGTAACGGCGCTTGAGCTGCACGTCGATCTGCGCGAACGCATTGCCGATCACGTTGCGCAGGCGCACCAGGCGGTTGTAGGCGCCGACGGCCCAGAAGACCAGCACGGCAAGAACGATCCAGGCGACGATTTGGGCTGTACTCATGGGGGAGGAATGTACAGCTCCCCGGCGACGGTCCGATCAGCGTTCGACCGGCGGATGCTTCAGCGAATGCGCCACCTCGGCCAGCGCCTCGCGCGCCTGCTCGCTGTCGCGCACCAGGCCCAGCTCGCCGCGCTCCCAGGCCATCGCGAGCGCCTGGTGGGCCGGCGGATATTCCAGCGCCGCCGCTTCGCGGTACAGCAGCAGCGCCCTCGCCTCGTCGCGCGGCACGCCATCGCCCTCGCGCGCGGCATTCGCCAGCAGGAACAGCGCCTGCGGATCGTGCGCCTGTGCGGCCTGCGCCAGCCAGCGCGCCGCAGCGCCCGGATCGCGCGCGCGCCGCGCCAGCAGGCCGCGCTGCAAGGCCGCGCCCGCATGGCC
>NZ_JBFUGN010001083.1:0-1962 GCF_056402895.1 Rhizobacter sp. P3_B12
GCGGAACGTGAAGGTCTTGAAGTCGTCGCTGATCTCGGGCAGCGCGACGGCGGTGTTCGGGCGCAGCTTCACCGGGCGCGCGAGGTAGTCGTAGGTGAGCGGTGGCTCGAAGATCGCGCTCGCCACCTGCGCCGAATTGACGTCCGAGATCTGGCACGGATCGAAGCCGGTCTCGGCCACGCTGAAGGCCAGCCGCAGCGTGCCGCCGGTGGCGTCGGCCAGGCCCGGTGCGCCGCACGACAGCGCCGCCGAGGCGGCAAGCCAGGTGCGGCGCGTCAGCGTCATGCCTGCTGCGCCGCGCCGTTCAGCGGGCGCCCCGCAGGCTGTCGTCAATGTCCAGGTATTGCCAGAAGCGGCTGACGAAGAACGGGCGCCGGTACCCGATCACCCACGGCTGCGTCAGGTCGGTCACGATGCGGTGCACGTTGTACTTGTGCGGCGCGAGCGCCGTCGCGATGCGGTTGGCCTCGTCGAGCAGCGCCAGCCGCTCCGGGCCGTCGCCGATGCTCTGCATGCGATCGTAGATCTCGTCGAAGCGCGCGTTCTTGAAGCGCCCGAGGTTCTGCCCGCCGGAGGCCGGGCCGTACAGCAACTGCATCGCGTCCTGCACGTCGGGCGTCGACGCGGTGTAGCCGAGCTGCCAGACCATCAGCTGGCCGGCGCGCGCCGCCTTCAGGTTCTCCGGCCACTGTGCGGGCTTGATCTCGATGCGCAGGCCGACCGCGTCCATGTTCTTCTTCCACAGCTCGTCGAACTGGCGCGACAGGCTGTCCGGCGAGGTGGCGTACTGGATCACCAGCGGGCTGCCGTCGGGCAACTCGCGCCAGCCGTCGCCGTTGCGGTCGACGTAGCCGTACATGTCGAGCAGCGCCTTCGCGCGCGGCACGTTGTAGTCGCTGTTCTCGGTCTTGTAGTTCGGGTCGTAGCCGAAGGTGGCGGGCGCCACCATGCTTTGCGCCGGGATCGCCTGGCCGCGGCGCACGCCGGAGATCTCGCGCGGCACGTCGGTGGCCAGCCGGATCGCGCGGCGCAGCGCGACCTTCTCGGGCGTGTAGCCGCCGACGACCGGGTCCTCCATGTTGAAGTAGTACAGCGTGCGGTCGGGGTTGACGACGCGCTGCATCTTGATGCCGCGTTTCGCCAGGTTCGGCGCCAGCTTGCCGTTCGGCGCGGCCTGGTTCGCGAACTCCAGCGGCACCGAGATCAGGTCGATCTCGCGGTTCAGGAAGGCCAGCCAGCGCGGCTGGCTCTCCTCGATGATCGACAACTCGACCCGGTCGATCATCGGCAGCCGCCGGCCCTTGAAGCGCTGCAGCAGCGCCTGGCCCTCGGCGTCGTCGGCATTCGGCTCGGCATCGTAGAAGGCTTCGTGGTAGCCGGGGTTGCGCTCCAGCACGATCTGCGAGCTGCGCCGCCATGACGCGAGCCGGAACGGCCCGGTGCCCACCGGGTGCGCGGAGATCTCGCTGCCGTAGTGCTCCACCACCTCGCGCGCGACCGCGCCGTACAGGCTGCTGTCGGCCAGCGTGTAGAGCAGGCGCGGGCGCGGGCTCTTCAGCTTGACCTGCAGCGTGTAGCGGTCGAGCGCGCGCAGGCCTTCGACCGGCTTGTCGTAGTCGAACGGCGTCTTCTTCGCGATCGCCTGCTGGCGCAGCTCGTCCAGGCCGACGAAGCCCTGGTCGTTCATGTCGGAGTAGGACGGGCTCGCGTTGGCCGGGTCGAAGAAGCGCTTGATCGCATACGCGAAATCCTGCGCGACCAGTTCGCGACGCTGGCCCTTGAAGGCAGGGTCGTCCTGGAAGTAGACGCCCGGGCGGATGCGGAAGGTGTAGGTGCGGAAATCCTCCGACACCTCGGGCATCGCGGCCGCCGCCTCCGGCCGCACCTTGAACGGGCGGGCCAGGTAGTCGTAGCGGACCAGCGCTTCGAACAGGTGCACAGTGACGTAGCGCGAGTACAGGT
>NZ_JBFUGN010001084.1:0-1960 GCF_056402895.1 Rhizobacter sp. P3_B12
CTCGGAGCCGATCGACGAGCCGCCGGCCGAGATGCTGCCGCCGGTGAGCGAGCTGCTGCCGGTCGGCAACGCCGGGCTGGTGCTGGTGGCGCCGTACATGCCGCGCCTGTTCATGATGCTGGGCCTGTCGGACGAACGTGCCTTCACCAGTCCGCAGGCGGCCGAGCGCGCGGCGCTGCTGCTGCAGCTGATGGTGACCGGCGAGGCCGCCGCGCCCGAGCCGGCGCTGGTGCTGAACAAGCTGCTGTGCGGCATCGAGCTCGCGCTACCGGTGCCGCGCGAACTCGCGCCGACCGAGGCCGAGCGCAGCGCCGTCGACGGGCTGCTGGCCGCCGTCATCCAGCACTGGAAGGTGCTCGGCACCACCTCGGTGGCCGGGCTGCGCGAGACCTTCCTGCAGCGCGACGGCCGGCTGCAGCATGCCGACGAGCACTGGCAGCTGAACATCGAGCCGCGCCCGTTCGACATGCTGATCGACCAGCTGCCCTGGGGCTACGCGACGATCCGCCACCCGTGGATGAAGGAGGTGCTGCATGTCGAGTGGCGCTGACCCGCGGCGCGCGCGCGTCGAGCTGAATGCCCGCGTGGTGGGGCACGAGCTCGCCTGGCTGGAGCGCGTGCTGCAGGCGCGCATCAGCCTGCATTTCGGGCAGGCCGAGGCCGCGGTGGCGCTGCCGATGGCGGCGCCGGCACTCGCCCGTGATGACGGCGACTACGCCGACCTGGTGCACGCGGCCGGCCTGGACGCCGACGAACGGCTGGTGCTCGCGCTGGCACTGGCGCCGCACCTGAAGCCGCAACTGCTCGACATGCTGTTCGTGCGCAACCGCAATCTGGATCGCGGCTTCAGCGAGTTCGGCGGTTGGAAGGGCCGCTCGCACGGCGGCTTCCTGCCGACCTGCGAGACCGCTGCCTTCCTGGTCGCCGGCGAAGACCTGGCGCGCCGCTTCGCATTGCAGCGCGCGCTCGACGAGGACCGCCCGCTGCGCCGCCACGGCCTGCTGCGGCTGCAGCACGACGGGCCGGGCGAGCCGTGGCTGAGCGCCGCGCTGCACGTCAGCGGTGACACGCTGGAGCGGCTGGCCACCGGCGAGGCGCGCAAGCCCGACTACGGCATCGGCTTCCCGGCGCGGCGCATCACCACGCGCCTCGGCTGGAGCGACCTGGTGCTCGACGGCGAGGTGATGGACGAGGTGCAGGCCATCGTCACCTGGTTCCGCCACGGCCAGCGCCTGCTGCGCGACTGGCGGCTCGACAAGGCGCTGAAGCCTGGCTACCGCAGCCTGTTCTACGGCCCGCCCGGCACCGGCAAGACGCTGACCGCGACGCTGATCGGCCAGGAGGTCGGCAGCGACGTCTACCGCATCGATCTCTCGATGGTGGTCTCGAAGTTCATCGGCGAGACCGAGAAGAACCTGGCCCAGGTGTTCGACCAGGCGCAGAGCCGGCAGTGGATCCT
The DNA here is from genome assembly GCF_056402895.1 of Rhizobacter sp. P3_B12. NCBI lineage: Bacteria > Pseudomonadati > Pseudomonadota > Betaproteobacteria > Burkholderiales > Sphaerotilaceae > Rhizobacter > Rhizobacter sp. P3_B12. Next base: position 1,460 of record NZ_JBFUGN010001084.1, read on the forward strand.
GTTCTTCGACGAGGCCGATGCGCTGTTCGGCAAGYGGACCGCGACCTCCAGCTCGAACGACCGCTATGCCAACCAGGAGGTGTCGTACCTGCTGCAACGGGTCGAGGATTTCCCGGGCACGGTGATCCTCGCGACCAACCTGAAGGCCAACATCGACGATGCGTTCGCGCGCCGCTTCCAGTCGCTGGTGCACTTTCCGATGCCGGACGCCGAGCAGCGCCGGCTGCTGTGGGAGGGCATGGTGCGGCACACCGGGCGGCTGGCCGACGACGTCGACCTGCAGGGGCTGGCCGAGCGGCACGAGCTGTCGGGCGGCGCGATCGCGAACGTCGTGCGCTTCGGGGCGCTGGGTGCGCTGCAGGGCGGGCGCGAGCGCATCGAGATGGCCGACCTGCGGCGCGGTGTCGCCAAGGAACTGCGCAAAGAGGGGCGCACGGCATGACGCACCGCGATGCACCGTTCCCGCGGGCCGCGCCGTGTGCGCGCTGCCGGCGGCTGCGC
>NZ_JBFUGN010001085.1:0-1959 GCF_056402895.1 Rhizobacter sp. P3_B12
GTGTCCGAGGGCCGGGCCGACGCCGGGTAGTGCTCGCGAACGTAGCCGTTCTCGCTGACGGTGCTGCGAGAGCCGGCAATGGCGCTGACGGTGCGAAAGGCCTGCACCGGCGCCACGCCGTGGCGCTCGGCCAGCCACTGGTAGCCGATCCAGTCGGTCACTTCGGAATCCCGGGTTCGTGATGAAAATCGATTAACGGCCCGAGATATTGATTAGAAATCGACCAATCGTCAATAAAACGATTACAAACCCTTCACTTCACCGGCTTGAACGCGATCACGTCGACTTCCACCTTCGCGTCCACCATCAGCCGCGCCTCGGTCGTCGAGCGCGCCGGTTTCCCGTTCGGAAAGTAGCTCATGTAGATGCGGTTGAACGCGCCGAAATCGCGCGCGTCCTGCAGCCAGCAGGTGCTCTTGCAGACGTCGTCGAAGGTCGCGCCGGCCAGTGCCAGCACCGCCTTCAGGTTCTCCATCACCTGGCGCGTCTGCGCCTCGATGCCGCCGGCGACGATCTCGCCGTTCGCATCCGCCGGGACCTGCCCCGACACGTAGATGAAGTCGCCGGCGCGCACGGCCGGAGAGAACGGCCGCGCCTGGCGGTCGGAAGCCACCGGCGGGGCGCCAAGGTATTCGAGGGGCATGGAAGACTCCTTCAGGGTGAAAACAGTGCAGCTGCGCACCATAGATGTGAAAGTGTCTTTCAGTCAACACCATCACATGGCGGGTAAACCCCGATTATTTGGCACGGCGATTGCTCCATAGTCGCGTCGTTCTGAAAAATACTTTCAGATTCCAGCCGTTCTGCTTCTTGGAGAGCCCGCCATGTCCCGCACCGACTCCCTCCCCCGCCGCACCCTGCTGAAGCTGCCCGCCGCGCTCGGCCTGGCCGCCTGCCTGCTCGGCGCCGCCGGCACCGCGCAGGCCCAGGGTCCGCGCAACTTCGCGACGCTCGCGATGGTCGGCGAGCCGCAGACGCTCGACCCGATGGCCTCCACCGCCGACCTGGTCGGCACCATCATGCAGCACGTCTACGAGCCGCTCTACACCTTCGACGCGAAGTGGAACGTGGTGCCGATGCTGGCCGAAGCGCAGCCCAAGATCAGCGCCGACGGCAAGACCTACACGATCACCCTGCGCAAGGGCGTGATGCTGCACAGCGGCCGCGAACTGAACGCCGACGACGTGGTCGCGAGCCTGCAGCGCTGGATGGAGCAGGCGCCGCGCGGCAAGGCCGTCGGCAAGGAGCTCGACAGCCTCAAGGCGACCAGCCCGCTGGCGGTGCAGATCGTGCTGAAGAACCCGTATGCGCCGCTGCTGGCCCAGCTCGCGCTGCCGAGCGGCATGGCCGCCATCATGGCCAAGGAGGCGATCGCGACGCCGCTGAAGGAGTTCGTCGGCACCGGCCCGTACCGCTTCAAGGAGCGCAAGCCCGATGCCTACGTGCTGCTGACGCGATTCGACAAGTACAGCGCCCGCAAGGAGCCGGCGAGCGGCTACGCCGGCAAGCGCGAGGCGCTGATCGAGGAGCTGCGCTTCGTGCCGGTGCCCAATGCCAACACCCGGGTCGAAGGCGCGCTCGCCGCGCAGTACGACTTCGCCGACCTGCTGCCGGTCGAGGCGCTGTCGCGGCTCGAGAAGGCGGCCGGCAAGACGGTGCCGATCCTGACCACCTCGTTCGGCTTCCCATACCTGGTGCTGAACACCAAGGAAGGCGTGGCCGCCAGCGTCGGCGTGCGCCGCGCGCTGCAGACCGCGATCGGCGAGGGCGAGATGCTGGCCGCCGGCTTCGGCGACACCCGCTTCTTCAGCGCCGAGGGCAACCACTTCCCGAAGGGCTCGCCGTTCTACTCGAACGCCGGCACCGATGCCTACAACCCCCCCAATGCGAAGAAGGCCAGGGACGACTCCGAGAAGGCCGGCTACAAGGGTGAGCCGGTGCGCGTGCTGACGAGCCGCC
>NZ_JBFUGN010001086.1:0-1956 GCF_056402895.1 Rhizobacter sp. P3_B12
GCTCCTGCGCGATGCGGTGCCCCAGCCGCCCGCGCAGCGACAACGCCTGCCGCTCGCCACCCAGCACTGTCGCGAAGCCCTCCAGCGGCTGCTTCGGGTTCGAGAGCCAGTAGCTGTCGTTCATGTTGGCCACGTAGTCCTCGCGCAGCAGGCCCGGCATCTGCGACACCGGCATCGTGCCCGGCTGCACCGCGGCCGCATCGCTGCGCCAGTCGCAGGCGGCACGGCTGCCGTCGAGAAACGGCGTCACCGGGTCGACACCGGCAAAGCCCTGCGCCAGCGGGGTGCTGCACGCGGCGCGCAGCGCGTCGGGCACGTTCGGCACGGCACCCACGTCGCCCAGCCAGGCCCGGCCGTCGCCGCGCCCGATCGCCGCGGTGTTGACCCAGGGCATGCCGTCCTCGCGCTTCTGGATCGCGATGAAGTCGTCCAGCGAGCGCGCCTGGTTCCAGGCGAAGAAGGTGCGGAACACGCGGAAGTTCTCGCCGTTCACGTCGCGCATCGCGATCGCATGCGCCGTGCCCCAGCCGAACGGCGCGGCGCGCTTTCCGAGATCGACGATCGGGCCGAAGCGGCTGGCGTACAGCGTGCGCGTCACGCGTTGCACGCTGCCATCGGCAGCGCGGGTGTCCACCGTCACCTCGCGCCGCTGCATCAGCTCGCTGCGGCCGTCGACCAGGTAGCGCGTCGGGTCGGCCGGGTCGAGCGTCAGGTCGAACAGACCGAAGCGCCGTGCCGCCGACACCGTGTGGCTCCAGGCAATGCTGTCGTTGAAGCCGATCATCACCAGCGGCACGCCCAGAAAGGCGACGCCGGCCACGTCGACGCGGCCGGGGATCGTCAGGTGCATCTGGTAGAAGCGGTCGGGCCCGCCCCAGTACCAGTGCGGGTTGCCGAACAGCACGCCGCCCGATTCGCCGGTGGCCGCACGGCCGAAGGCCAGCATGTTGCTGCCGAGCGCCGGGTGATCGCCGACCTGCTGGCGCGGCCAGCGCGTCGCATCGCCGACCGCTGCAGGCGGTGCCGCGGGCCGCGCGTTGACGATCTCCGGGATGAAGCGCGACCAGCCGGCGGCGACCTGTGCCCCGTAGAAGCGCCGCAGGATGTCGTCGGCGTTGATCTCGCGCACCCATGGTTCGTGCAAGCAGGCCTGGCGAGCCGGTGCGCCGCCGCGGCGCGCTTCGGCCAGGTAGCGGTTGTAGCCGCGCGCAAAGCCGTCGGYGGCATCCAGCAGGTCGCGCGGCTGCGCGGCCCGGGCGCGCGCGAGCATCGCGTCGTCGGCGAAGCCACGGAAGAAGAAATCCAGCTCCAGGTTCAGCGGCTTGCCGAAGGTGGAATGGTGCGCCGGCCGCGCGTCGGCACCGAAGAACAGCGACCGCTCGCCGCGCCAGGTGACGAAGCCTTCGGCCAGCGTGCACAGCGCGTCCTGCGCCTGCACGTAGCCGATGCCGGTGCCGAGATCGCGCCAGTTCGCGGCGCGCAGGTGCGGGATGTCGTCGCTGGTGCGGCGGATCTCGACGCCGGCCAGCGCCGGGCCGCGCGCCTGGGCGCCGGTGATCAGCAAGGCCAGCGCGCCGATCAGCGCGCCACGTATCGATGCATGCATGGGTGGGTCCGATCAGGAAGAAAGTTTCATCGCGCCGCGAGCGCCGCCAGCCCCTGCTGCAGCGCCGGGAACAGGCTGTGGTTGAAGTTGTTCCAGCGCAGCTCGAGGATGGTGTCGGCCGGGTCGATCCCGGTGGCCAGCACGTCGACGATCACCTCGCCGGAATCGATGCCGTTGTCGACGTAGTGGAACGACGCGCCGGTCTGCCGCACCGGCTCGGCCGGCGTGCGCTGGAGCGTGCGCCAGTCGATGCGCTCGCCCCGTGCGCCGTGCAGCGCATCGAGCGTGGCCCAGGCGCCGCGCCGCTGGTGCGGCGAGCCTTCGCGCGTGATGCCGGGGTGGATGTTGAC
>NZ_JBFUGN010001087.1:0-1951 GCF_056402895.1 Rhizobacter sp. P3_B12
CTACACGCTCGATGAGTTGCGCAACGACATCACCGGCGGCGCGACGCCCGCCTCGTTCGAGCCGAGCATCGACTACGTCGTCACGAAGATCCCGCGCTTCGCGTTCGAGAAGTTCCCGGCCGCCGATTCGCGCCTGACGACGCAGATGAAATCGGTCGGCGAGGTGATGGCGATGGGCCGCACCTTCCAGGAGAGCTTCCAGAAGGCGCTGCGTGGCCTCGAGACCGGCATCGACGGGCTGACCGAGCGAAGCACCGACCGCGACGAGATCATTGCCGAGATCGGCGAGGCCGGCCCCGAGCGCATCCTGTACGTCGGCGATGCATTCCGCATCGGCATGAGCCTGCAGGAAGTATTCGAGGAGACCGCGATCGACCCGTGGTTCCTCGCGCAGATCCAGCAGCTGATCAAGTTCGAGCAGGCGCTCGCCGGCCGCACGGTCGCGAGCCTGTCGACCGAGGAACTGCGCTTCCTGAAGCAGAAGGGCTTCTCCGACCGGCGCCTGGCCAAGCTGCTGGGCACGCACCAGCACGAGGTGCGCGAGGCCCGCTGGGCGCAGAACGTGCGCCCGGTCTACAAGCGCGTGGACACCTGCGCCGCCGAGTTCTCGACGCAGACCGCGTACATGTACTCGACCTACGACGAGGAGTGCGAGGCCGAGCCGACCGACCGCAAGAAGATCATGGTGCTGGGCGGTGGCCCGAACCGCATCGGCCAGGGCATCGAGTTCGACTACTGCTGCGTGCATGCCGCGCTCGCGATGCGCGAGGATGGCTACGAGACCATCATGGTCAACTGCAATCCCGAGACCGTGTCGACCGACTACGACACGTCCGACCGCCTGTACTTCGAGCCAGTGACGCTGGAAGACGTGCTGGAGATCGTCGCGAAGGAAAAGCCGGTCGGCGTGATCGTGCAGTACGGCGGCCAGACGCCGCTGAAGCTGGCGCTCGACCTCGAGCGCGCCGGCGTGCCGATCGTCGGCACCTCGCCCGACAGCATCGACATCGCCGAAGACCGCGAGCGCTTCCAGAAGCTGCTGCACGAGCTCGGCCTGAAGCAGCCGCCGAACCGCACCGCGCGCACCGAAGAAGCCGCGAAGACGCTGGCCGCCGAGATCGGCTACCCGCTGGTGGTGCGCCCGAGCTATGTGCTGGGCGGCCGCGCGATGGAAATCGTGCACGGCGAGAAGGACCTCGAGCGCTACATGCGCGAAGCGGTGAAGGTGTCGGAAAAGTCGCCGGTGCTGCTCGACCGCTTCCTCGACGACGCGATCGAGGTCGACGTCGACTGCATCAGCGACGGCGACGAGGTGATGATCGGCGGCATCATGGAGCACGTCGAGCAGGCGGGCATCCACTCGGGCGACTCGGCCTGCTCGCTGCCGCCGTACTCGCTGCCGAAGAGCCTGCAGGACGAACTGCGCCGCCAGACGGTGCTGATGGCCAAGGCGCTGAAGGTCAAGGGCCTGATGAACACGCAGTTCGCGATCCAGGGCGAGGGCGCCGATGCGGTCGTCTACGTGCTCGAGGTCAACCCGCGTGCGTCGCGCACGGTGCCGTTCGTCTCGAAGGCCACCGGCCAGCCGCTCGCGAAGATCGCGGCGCGCTGCATGGTCGGCCAGAAGCTGTCGAGCCAGAAGGATCGCCACGGCAAGCTGCCGCGCGAGGTGATCCCGCCGTACTTCTCGGTGAAGGAAGCGGTGTTCCCGTTCAACAAGTTCCCCGGCGTCGACCCGATCCTCGGCCCGGAGATGCGCTCCACCGGCGAGGTGATGGGTGCGGGCCGCACCTTCGGCGAGGCCATGCTGAAGAGCCAGCTCGGCGCCGGCTCGCGGCTGCCCGACCGCGGCACCGTCTGCATCACCGTGAAGAACGGCGACAAGGCGCGTGCGGTGGTGGTGGCGCGCGACCTGCACCAGCTCGGCTTCCAGGTCGTTGCGACCAAGGGC
>NZ_JBFUGN010001088.1:0-1951 GCF_056402895.1 Rhizobacter sp. P3_B12
TCCTGCAGCATCGAGGTCTTGAACGCGCCGAGCTTGCGCGTGACCTGCTGGCGGTCTTCCGGGGTCTGCGCGATCGCGCAGCCGATGCGCGCGCCGATGGCAGAGGCCTCGCGYATCGCGTTCGCGCAGAACGTGAGCAGCAGCGGGTCGTCGAGCACGCGGTCGACGGTGGCGCCGGTGATTGCCGACACCGGGTTCATCGTCATGTTGCCCCACAGCTTGTACCAGATGTCCTGGCGCACGCTGGCCGACACGGTGACGTCGAAGCCGGCCTGCGTGAGGAGGGCGCCGAGCTCGCGGGCGCGCGCTGATTCGCCGCCGCCGGGCTCGCCGATGATCAGGCCCTGGCCCATCTTGTGTTCGACGAGGCCGGGCTGCGGGCTGGTGGTGGCCGCGTGCACGACGCAGCCGAGCACCCGCTCGTGCGGGATCTTCGCGGCGATGCGGCCGCCGGGGTCGACGCTCTCGAGCGGTGCCTCGCCGATCGCCGCAATGCCGCGGCCGAACCACCACGGCACGCCGTTCATCGCCGGCAGCACGACGGTGTGCGGCGCAAGCAGCGGGGCGAGTTGATCGGCCACCGCGGCGAGCGCCGGGCCCTTCACGGCGATGACGACCACATCCTGCGGGCCCAGCTCGGCCGCATCGGCGCTGGCGGTGGCCGGCCCGGTGACGAGCTGGCCGCCTTGCTGCAGCCGCCAGCCGTGCTCGCGCAGCGCCTGCAGCGTCGCGCCGCGGGCGACTGCGCTGACCTGCGCACCCGTGTTCGCCGCGAGCCGCGCGCCGATGAACCCGCCGATCGCACCGGCCCCGTAGATGCACACCTTCATCGCTGCCCCTTTTCTGAACGAGGGGGCATTCTGCGACAGGCGCTACTTTCGTGTCTTCGGGGGTTTTGCCTTGCGCTTGTCCGGCGCGGCCAGCGCCAGCTGCTTCGCGACAGCGGCGTGGAAGCGCTCGATCTCGTCGGCGGTGGTGAGCGATGCGGGCAGCTCCACGTCGATGCGGTGCAGCGTCTGCGACGGTCCGGCGCGCAGCATCGCGACCGGGCCGATGCGGCGCGAGCCGGCCGGCAGGTCGACCTGGACGCCGACCACGCGGCCGGCCTCGGTGATCACGGTGGCGGTGTGCATGAGGGTCAGCTCCATTCCGCGATGCTGAGGTTGTAGTGGATCGCCGCCGCACCCGCGTTGCGGATGTTGACGGTGTAGTGGATGCCGTCGGTCTCGCCGTTCGAGCRGGCGACGACGCCCTGGCTGACCGTGACCAGTTCGACGTTGACCTGCGGCTCCTGGATGTTGGCGGCCGCGACAGCGACGCCGACATCGCGGCCGAAGCCGTCGAAGAAGTATTCCCAGTGGTGCGTGGCGCCGGCCGCGAGGCTCACGATGCCGCCGACATTGCGATGCAAGGCCATTCAGTTGCTCCGGTGGTGGTGCAGTGGACCTGCCACGGTAGCGGCGCCAGCGGCCGCGTCCATACCGAAACTTGGGGACGCGGGTGTCAGGCGGGGCGGCCGTCTTGCTGGCTCCCTTGCCGATACTCGAAGCGCAACCCCCCGCCCGGCGCCGTCTCCAGCACGATCTGCCCACCCAGCCTCTGCGCAATGCTGCGCGCGATCGACAGCCCCAGCCCGCTGCCGGTCTGCTGCGTGCCGAGCAGCCGGTAGAACGCATCGAACACCCGCTCGCGCTGGTCCGGCGGAATGCCGGGCCCGGTGTCGTCGACGCGCAGCAGCGCACGGCCACCGGCCTGCTCCAGGCTCACGTCGACGCGCCCGCCGGCCGGCGTGTAGCGCACCGCGTTGTCGACCGCGTTGCGCACCAGCGTCTGCAGGTCGACCGGCGTGCCGGCGACCCGCACCGCGTCGAGCCGCGTGACGCCCAGGTCGACCTGCCCGGCCTCGGCCATCGCGACCAGGTCGGACACCACCTCGCGCACCACCTCGTGC
>NZ_JBFUGN010001089.1:0-1950 GCF_056402895.1 Rhizobacter sp. P3_B12
GTACAACGCGGCCGGGCAGCGCGTGCGCAAGGTGAGCAGCACGGGGCCGCARAGCACGGTGGTGTTCGTGTACGACCAGKCGGGCCACCTGCTGGGCGAGTACGACCAGAACGGCGCCGCGYTGCGGGAATACGTGTGGCTGCGCGACACGCCGATGGCGATGTTCACGCCCGACCCGGCGAACCCATCGGGCGAGCCGCTGGTGTACTTCATCCACAGCGATCACCTGAACACGCCCAGGGTGGTGGTGGACCGCGAGAACCGGGTGCGCTGGCGCTGGCTGGCGGAGCCCTTCGGGACGAGCGCGCCGGAGACCAACCCGAGCGGGCTGGGGGTCTTCGTGCAGAACCTGAGGTTCCCGGGGCAGTATGCGGACCAGGAGAGCGGGCTGTTCTACAACTACCACCGGTACTACGCGGCTGGCGGTGGGCAGTACACGCAGAGTGATCCGATCGGGCTGGCGAGTGGAAGTGCTTCGACATACGGGTATGTGGATGGAAATCCATTGAGCTACATCGATCCAGATGGATTGATGGAAATCTATCGAGATGGGAAGGTGACGATGCATTCTTATCCGGGCCCGCAAGCAGGTGGAAACGAACATGCTCGGCAGGGGCCCGGGGCGGCCTACCACATTCACGTCAAAGACGGGCAAGGCCGCGAAGCGCGGATTTCTACTGAGACGTGGAAGCCACTGACGCCGGACGACAAAAAAATCTACGAGAGCAGTAAAGAGATGCAAAAAGCATGTGACAAGCTGACGGAGGGCGAGAAGAAGTGGTTCGACCGCCTGAATCGACAGATATTCCATCGTGGTGGACCTACAGTAAACCAGTTGCTGCGAATGGGCACCATACGTGGAGGCAATCGAGGCCCAGTAGTCGGTGGAAGGACTGACGAATGACGCAAAAATCTGAAAAGTTCTTGAAGGCAATGGATGCCTACGACCATGACAGGTTGGACCTCGCGCTGCGTCTTATGGAAGAGTGCGCCGAGGAGGGCGACTCGGAGGCGTGCTTTACGACCGCTCTTTGGTATCGAGATGGTGAAGGTGCGCCAGCAAATTCAGAGCGCAGCTCAAAATGGCTATCCCGCCTTGAAGAGCTCGCCGAGCGAGGTGAGCTCGATGCGCAGTGGAATGTGGGGCAAAACTATCGATTCGCCAACGTTCTGCCATTGAACATCGAGCGGGCGAATCACTGGCTGGAGCGAGCGGCCGAAGGCGGCCACGGCGAAGCGCAGCATCACTTGGCTTGGTACTACGAGACGGGGCAATACAACTACCCCATCGATCCTGCTGAAGCGGCCAAGTGGTACCAGCGCGCGTTTGAGCAAGAGAACCCTGAAACGCTGTATCTGTACGCAGTAAGGTTGTTCCGCAATGGTCAGCCTACCGAGGAAGCCCTGCAACTTCTGAGACGAGCGGTGGACAAGGGCTTCAGGCAAGCTGAGCACGTGCTTCAGTCTTATACACATTGATACGGTCTTCGCATTCAAGAAGTTCTCGCTGGGAGAACCTTCGGTGTCGTCAAGGCCGGGTTGGGCGGCACGCCGCTGATCACGCAGATCGAGTGGACGCCGTTCGCCGGCACGGTCAAGCGCTGGGGCTGGGCGATGGCGAGCGGCACGAAGGCGAACGAGCGCCACTTCGACCTCGCGGGCCGGGCGATCCGCTACCCGCTGGGCGAGGCGCTGCGGGATGTGCGCTACGACGAGGCGAGCCRCMTCGTGAGCTTCACGCACCTGAGCGCGGACGGCACGGCGCAGCCGGCGCTGGACCARGTGTTCGGCTACGACGAGAACAGCCGGCTGACCGGCATCACGACGAACGCGGCGAGCTGGGCGATCCACTACGACGCGAACGGCAACCGCACSGGSCTGAGCCTGAACGGCAGCCCGAGYRCGTACRGCGTGGAGSCRACGAGCAACCGSACCACGAGCATCACGAAC
>NZ_JBFUGN010001090.1:0-1936 GCF_056402895.1 Rhizobacter sp. P3_B12
GCGCTACCGCGCGCAGGAGAACCCATGATGTACCAGGCTTACCAGGCCCACGCCGACATGATGTGGCCGCTGCAGGCGCTGGCCCGCACGGCGCTGCCGATGCTGCAGGACCCGAGCTTCGGCTGGTCGGCGCTCGCCGGCAACCGCAAGCTCGCGGCCGCCTGCGAGCTGATGGGCCTGGCGCAGGTGACGCACCACCGCCCGGCGTTCGGCATCGACAGCGTGCTCGTCGCCGGCGAGCCGGTGGCCGTCACCGAGGAGGCCGCGCTGGCGACGCCGTTCGCGACGCTGCTGCACTTCCGCAAGGACACGGGCAACCGCACCGCGGCACCGCAGCCGCGGGTGCTGATCGTCGCGCCGATGTCCGGCCACTTCGCGACGCTGCTGCGCGACACCGTGCGCACGATGCTCGCCGATCACGACGTCTACATCACCGACTGGCACAACGGCCGCGAGATGCCGCTCTCGGCCGGCCCGTTCGGGCTCGACGAGTACACGCAGCACCTGATCGACTTCCTCGCGGCGATCGGCGACGGCGCGCACCTGATGGCGATCTGCCAGCCCTGCGTGGCCGCGCTGAGCGCCGTCGCGGTGATGTCGCAGGACCGCCACCCGGCCACGCCGCTGAGCCTGACGCTGATGGCCGGGCCGATCGATTGCCGCATCAGCCCGACCGAGGTCAACAAGCTCGCGATGACCCAGGACATCRCCTGGTTCGAGAAGCACCTGATCGGCGTCGTGCCGTGGCGCTACCCCGGCGCCGGCCGGCGCGTCTACCCGGGCTTCGTGCAGCTGACCGCGTTCATGAGCATGAACCGCGACCGGCACATCAATGCCTTCAAGAGCTACTACGAGAACCTGGCGCACCCCGAGCCCGACGAAGACCGGCTGAAGCAGGCCGCCGCGACGCGCAACTTCTACGAGGAGTACTTCGCGGTCGCCGACCTGCCGGCCGAGTTCTACCTCGAGACCGTGCGGCTGGTGTTCCAGGAGTACGCGCTGCCCCTTGGCCAGCTCACGTTCCGCGGCCGGCCGGTCGATCCGGCCGCGGTCCGCCGCACCGCGCTGCTGACGGTCGAGGGCGAGCGCGACGACATCTGCGCGCCCGGCCAGACGCTCGCCGCCCAGGACCTGTGCAGCGGGCTGCGGCCCTACATGCGCACCCACTACGTGCAGGCCGGCGTCGGCCACTACGGCGTGTTCAGCGGCCGGCGCTGGCAGAACCACATCTACCCGATCGTGCGCGATGTGATCCACGTGTCGCGCCAGGTGTGACTTCCGTGACGGCCGATCCRCCAAGATGTATCCGGCGGGTTACTCAATGGCCACATCTGGTTACGAGTTGACTTGCAGACTGCCGCTTCCCGCACTTGCCGAGAAGGAAGCTACGATGACAACGCGCCCTGCAGCCTGCCCCACCGATCGCCTGACGGGCGACTACTCGACACTGGACATCGACCTCACCGTCAGCCTCGACGACCTCCGGCGCGCCTACAATGCGCCCCACCCGTCATTGGGGAGTAGCCGCCCTGCAGCCCCTGCAGGGGCGTGCGTCAACACACTTGGCCCCCAGGCCATGGCGCACGCAGCAGTGACCCTGTCACACGCCTGGCAAGACCGATGACCGTGCTGCCTCCGGAAGGGCCGGGGTCGCGGCGCGGTCATTGYGTCCACCGGCCCCGGAGCACTGCCCCCTCATGGAAGCCTTCCTCGTCTCGACCGGCGCCGTCGCGCTCGGCGAGATCGGCGACAAGACCCAGCTGCTCGCGCTGCTGCTCGCCGCGAGGTTCCGCCGCCCGGTCCCGATCATCCTCGGCATCCTGGTCGCGACCCTCGTCAACCATGCGCTGGCCGGCGCCGTCGGCACCGCGATCGCGGCCTGGCTCGGCCCGGACACGCTGCGCTGGATCATCGGCGGGTCGTTCCTCGCGATGGC
>NZ_JBFUGN010001091.1:0-1934 GCF_056402895.1 Rhizobacter sp. P3_B12
GTGCAGAACCCCGGCAACCTGCTGACCGGCAACACCGCGATGATGTCGGGCCGCGGCAGCTACGTGGTGCTGGATTTCGGCAAGGAGGTCGGCGGTTTCGTCTCGCTGGACGTCCCCGCCGCCGGCAGCAACGCCGAATCGGTCGGCCTCGCCTTCACCGAGTCGAGCGAGTACGTCGGCCCCCTCAGCGACGGCTCCAACGCCGGCCTGAACGCGGGCGCGAGCAGCTCGACCGACGGGGCCATCTTCGCGGGCGTCAACAGCACGACCGGCACCTCGTACACGATGCCGGCGGCGAGCCTGCGCGGCGGCTTCCGCTACCTGACGCTGTTCATGAACTCCGACGGCTGGGTGCACCTCGCCAACATCCGGCTGCGCTTCACGCCGGCGCCATCGATGAGCGACCCGAGCGCCTACCCGAACTACTTCTACAGCAACGACGACCTGCTGAACAAGCTCTGGTACGCCGGCGCCTACACGGTGCAGACCAACACCATCGCGCCCGACCAGGGCCGCAAGCTGCTCGCCACGGGCTGGGACAACACCGCCGTGGTCAGTGGCGGCACCACGGTGCTGACCGATGCCGCCAAGCGCGACCGCACGGTGTGGTCGGGCGACCTCGGCATCTCGGCTGCGGTGGGCTATGTGTCGACCGCCGACACGCTGTCGGTGAAGAACGCGCTGCAGCGCCTGTACGACAGCCAGAAGGCGAGCGGCGAGCTGCCGTACTCCGGCCCGCCCTTCGACCTGTACGGCTCCGACACCTACCACCTGTGGACGCTGATCGGCACCGAGACCTACCACCTCTACAGCGGCGACACCGATTGGCTGCGCTCGATCTGGCCGCGCTACAAGCAGGGCATGGCCTTCATCCAGGCCAAGGTGAACGGCGCGCACGGGCTGCTGCACGTGACCGGCACCAACGACTGGGCGCGCGGCGGGCAGGGCGGCGAGAACATCGCGGCGAATGCGATGCTGTACCGCGCACTCGTCACCGGCGCCACGCTGGCCGGCGCGGTGGGCGAGGGCGCGACGGCCACGGCCTACGCGAATGCGGCCGCGACGCTGAAGTCGCGCATCAACGCCACGCTGTGGGACGCCGCGGCCGGCGCCTACCGCGACAACCCGGACAGCACGCTGCTGCCGCAGGACGGCAACTCGCTCGCGGTCTGGTACGGGGTGACCGACAACGCCGACAAGCCGGCGGCCATCGCCCGCTACCTGAACTCCAACCTCGGCACGCTGGGCGCGCTGACGCCGGAGTGGGGGCGCAACATCTCCGGCTTCGCGGGCTCGATGCAGCTGATGGCGATGTCGGTGGCCTCGCGCGATGCCGATGCGCTGGACCTGATGCGCCGCCAGTGGGGCTTCATGTACAACCACCCGACGCGCAGCACCCGGACCTTCTGGGAGGGCTATGGCGCCGACGGCGGCAGCGGCGGCTATGCGCCATGGTTCGTCAGCTACGCCCACGGCTGGTCGTCCGGGCCGACCTCGGCGCTGACCTTCTACACGCTGGGCATCAGCCCGACCACGGTGAAGGGGCAGCAGTACGGCGTGATCCCGCACCCCGGCGACCTCACGCACGTCGAGGGCCAGCTGAGCTTTGACGGCAGCAAGCGCGTCAGGAACAGCTGGGACCGCGGCAGCGACGGCAGCTTCACGATGACGGTGGACAGCAGCTCGCACACCGGCTCGGTCGGCGTGATCGGCATCCCGCGCTTCGGCATCGACCGGCGCGTCAGCATTGACGGCGTCGAGGTGTGGAACGGCAGTGCCTTCACCGGCGCGGCCGGCATCGCGAGTGCCGACCAGGACGGCCGCTACATCTACTTCCGCGGCGTCCAGCCAGGTGTGCGCACCTTCCGCACGGCGGGGACGGGGGCTGCCTGGGCGAGCTGCGCGGCGGAGGCCGGGCAGTGCCTCTTCGAAGG
>NZ_JBFUGN010001092.1:0-1934 GCF_056402895.1 Rhizobacter sp. P3_B12
GGAGTGCCTTGACGAATTGCTTTCCGCGCTCGCCGGTATAGAAGGCCACGTCTAGGTCATCGAACTCGTCAATGATCACTAGGAACTTATGCCCATTGCTGGCCAAGACGAGCCCCTCTATGAATGGAATGAGCCTGCTAAGACCTGCGCCAAACTCCGCCTCACTCGGAACTTTGACTATTGGGCCTGCCTTCTGAATCAAGCGTTCCGCGATCAGATGGGCGATCTGCCCTTCATGCAGAGATACCAACTCACCCATTCGAAGAAGGACGCACGTAAAGTCCTGCTTCGCACCTAGTTCAGCGGCCAAGACTTGAAGAAGCGAGGTCTTACCAATTCTCTTCTGGCCCCACACGAACGTCGATGCCCCTGCCATAGCGGCCAATCGCAGTTTGCGCAACGACGACTCGCGACCGTAGAGTCGGTCGGGCCGCCTGATCGGATTCAGGCTATATGGCGGGCTCGCCAATAGCGCTTGCCAGTCTGGTTCCGTAACTTGCTGAGAGACCTCTAGTCGATCTGGGACAGATGCCTGCTTGCCTGCGCTGGTCTGGCAAACCCACTCGATCGGGACATCCAAGGTTTCTCGAGGAGCGTCGAGAGACAAGCTCAGCCGAATAAGTTGCTCGCCGTTTGGCGGCACATCGAATGGCCCGGAGGGTTCCGCCACAGCAAGTCGGACGCCATCATGCGGGCTTAGTCGTCGCAAGGATACGTCGTGGGCATGTCCCTTACCGCGATTCACAAGGGAGAACGAAAGGTTTAGCTCACTACCTACAGCGCGCAAGTCGGCCTTGGTACTGTGATTCCGCAGCACCAGCATCGGCGCGAGCGCCACCTCTCCGCGCGACGTGGCGTCTTCCACCAACGAGCCGACATGATCTAGTACTGGCTGCACCAGCGACAGCCACACGCGACTCCGCCTCCGAGAATCGCCGCTACCGGGGCGTTGCATCCTCACGTTCTCAAGCATTTCCGGAGCTCGCCGGATCACTTCGACATCGTCCTCTCGCTCGTAGGCTTCGCAGAACTTGCGGAACGCTGGGCCAATCAGGATCTCGAGGTCACGCAGAAACTGGCGCTCTGCTGGAACGACAAGTGGTTGCAGTCGATGTGCGACTTTGAGCACCTCGATAGACGCAGCTTTTGCAGTCGCCGGTGTTGTCCGCACAAAACGCCCCACAGAGGAAACCCCCTCGGAGATGGAGTCGCCTAACTTAACCAGCGCGGCACGGCAGGTGTCGAGCGGCGAGCGCTTCTCCACGCCGTAGGCAACACCAATGTCTTCCTTCAGCCGGTATGCGAAGTCTCGTGCGGAGTCTGGCAACTCTTCGGTGAGGTCGTAGACGCGGCCCAAGGCATTGATGAACGCACTAGCCAAGTTCGGCCCGGAGAAGGACTCCATTCGTTCCCCCAACTCGGCCAGCGACTCAACGTCCAGCACTGTGTCTCGCGTGCTGGCCCAAGCACATGTCGCTTTCGCGAGCAAGCCATCAATCGCTGAAGCTGGGGCTTCAGGCAGTCGACGGGCAGTCAATTCGCCAATAGTGAAAGCATCACCGTGATCTCTGGCTGCGGCTAATTCATCTTCGGCGATCTCTTTTGGCAGCCCGGAGCCGGAGGCGTCTTCAGCAGGCACAAGTGTTTGTCGAATGCGGGAGAAAAATTCCTGAAGCCGCAGTCGAACGCGGAGCGACAACTCGCGATTCCAAACTTGCTGCAACTCTGCGGGAAGGTAGTTCGTCGAAAGGCCTTGCTCCTGCCAACGTTGAGCGTTGACGAGCGCGATGCCAGTCAGAGAGCGCTTGTGGGTTTCGATGAACGTCAACCGCCACTCGGCCAGTTCGACAGGTGTCAGTGTGGGCATTCGGCTCTCCTGATCGCCTTGCTCAAATGGCCGTGCACGACTGAGGCCTTCGTCCCATACATAGGTC
>NZ_JBFUGN010001093.1:0-1933 GCF_056402895.1 Rhizobacter sp. P3_B12
GACGGCTCCGACGCGCCGGCATCGGCTGCAGCCGGCGCCGGTGCCGACGTGGCTTCGGAGACGCGCGGCAGGTTCGACGCGATCCAGCCGCTGGGCAGCAGGTAGATCGCCGCGGCAGCCAGGGCCAGCAGCACCGCGCCGATGACGCCGGGGTTCTTCAGGAAGCTCAGGTCGGTCGGCACGCCGCCCAACGGCTTGTCACGGAACGGCGCGTTCAGGCCCTGGCTCAGGTGGTCGAGGCGGTGCGCCTGCGGCTGCGGCAGCAGGGCCAGCACCGGTGCGGCATCGATCTTCAGCGTGCGGCAGATGGTCTGCGCCAGTGCGCGCGTGAACGTGGCATCGGGCAGTTCGTCGAAGCGATCGGCTTCGAGCAGCTCGAGCTTGCGCGGCGCGACCTTGATCGAGGTCGCGAGCGCGGCGATGTGCAGGCCGCGCGCCTGGCGGGCCTGGCGCAGCAGCATGCCTGCCGTCACCGGATCGGCAGGCGGCGGCGCCACGGGCTGCGCCTGCTGCACTGGCGTCTCGCCAGCGGACGCACCACCCTCGGGGTCGGCCGGCACCGGATCACTCATCGAACTGCCCCCGTTCGAACGCCGACGATTCGCGCGATTGCGGGAAGCGGTCGCGCAACTGGCGGCCGAGGTCGACCACGCCCTGCCGGTTGCCGAGCTTGTTCTCGACGCGCGCCGCCAGCCACAGCGTCTGTGCGCTCGATTGATCGGCCACCGCGTTGACGCGGCGGATGTAGAAACGTGCGCGCTCGAAGTCGCCGCGGCGCAGCAGCACTTCGGCCAGGTTGACGCCGGTCGCGGGGTTGGCCGCATCGAGCTCGTAGGCACGCAGCAGCGTCGCCTCGGCCTCCGGCCACTGGCCGGCGCGCGCCTGGCACACGCCCTTGGCCAGCATCGAACGGACGTTGCCGGTGTACTGCGGTGCCGTCATCGCCTGCTCGAACAGCGGGAAGGCCTCGTCGAAGCGCTTCTGCTGGCACAGGTACCAACCGTAGTTGTGCAGCGTGTCGCCGTCGCGCGGGCTCAGCTCGAGCGCGCGGCGGAAGCTCTCCTGCGCCAGCACGTCGTCGCTCAGTCCGGCGTAGATCAGGCCGCGCAGGTTGTAGGCCTCGGTCATGCTGGGCTGCGCCTGCAGCGCCAGCTTCACCTCGTCGAGCGCCGTGGTCAGCTGGCCACGCGCGAAATACGCGCTCGCGAGCTCCATGCGCACCCGCGCCCGCTTGCCGGCCTCGGAGTCATCGGGCGAGTTGGTCCGGTTGGGCGCCTGCTCGACTCCGTTCACGGTGGTCGTGGTGGTACAGCCTCCGAGCAACGCAGAGAGGGCCGCAACGGCCAGCGTGATCGACAAGCAACGACGTCCCCAGGTCATGAACGGCCCTCCTTCGAGCGTGATGTGATGTCTGCAGATTCGGTGACAGGGCGGTGCACGCGGATCGGTGCACGCGTCATGCGCTTGTGGGCCTGGGTGCGGTCCTGCACCTCGCCGGCGAGCTGGCCGCAGGCGGCGTCGATGTCGTCACCGCGCGTCTTGCGCACGGTCGTCACGACGCCGGCCTCCTGCAGCACCTGCGCAAAGGCGCTCACGCGCTCGCGCGGCGAACGCTTCAGGCCGGACTGCGGGAACGGGTTGAACGGGATCAGGTTGAACTTGCACGACACCGCCTGGCTGATGCGCACCAGCGCACGGGCGTGCTCCGGCGTGTCGTTCACCCCGTCGAGCATGCAGTACTCGAAGGTGATGAAGTCGCGCGGCGCCTTGTCGAGGTAGCGGTTGCAGGCCTCGAGCAGCTCGGCGATCGGGTACTTGCGGTTCAGCGGCACGAGGTCGTCGCGCAGCGCGTCGTCCGGTGCGTGCAGCGAGACGGCCAGCGCAACCGGGCAGTCGTCGCGCAGGCGGTCGATCATCGGCACGACGCCCGAGG
>NZ_JBFUGN010001094.1:0-1932 GCF_056402895.1 Rhizobacter sp. P3_B12
CGGTGCTGGCAGGAGGCAGGCGCAGTGTCGCCCGCACCACGTCGGGCGACACGCGCTCGATCGACTGCAGCCGGCACGGCCAGGTGCGGGCTGCCGCGAGATGGGCATCGCCCAGGTCCTCGACCGCCAATGCGATGTCGCTGGTGGCGGTGCGCACGCAGGTGAGGATGCTTCCGGCAGCGCGCTCTTCATCGTCCAACTCCAGCTCGGCATGCAGCAGCGAGGTGTCGCCCGACACGAGGCCGGCCTTGCAGCTGCCGCAGCGTCCGGTGCGGCAACTGTAGGGCAGCGTGATGCCTGCACGCAGGGCGGCATCGAGCAGGGACTCGCCGCCATGCGTTTCGAAGGTCTTGCCGCTGGAGAGGTGGACAACAGGCATCGGGTAGCCGTGTGGGGCTGCGGGACGTGGATGGGCCAGACAGTCTACGAGCAACGCTCCCCCCGGCTGCCCCGGACGAAGCAGCCTGGGTGACGGTTGGATGCGGCGGGGAGTCGGCCGTCGGGAACCTCTGATCGGCCTTGAAATCGCCCTGATCCGGCACCAAAACCTTTGGATGCAGGCGGTCTGGACGGCCCGGAGGATAATCCAAGGATGATCTCTTCCCCCACGGATACGTCCGTCACCRAATCCTCCCCTGGCTCTACCGACGCTTCGGTCCCCCCGCCCGTGGTGGAATTCGCTTCCCTTGGCCTGGCGCCCGTGCTGCAAAAAGCCGTCGCCGAGTCCGGCTACACCCAGTGCACGCCGATCCAGGCCAAGGCGATCCCGATCGTGCTGGCCGGCCGTGACGTGATGGGTGCCGCGCAGACCGGCACCGGCAAGACGGCCGCCTTCTCGCTGCCGCTGCTGCACAAGATGCTGCGCCACGAGAACGCCAGCATGTCGCCGGCTCGCCACCCGGTGCGGGCACTGGTGCTGGCTCCCACGCGCGAACTGGCCGACCAGGTCGCGAAGAACATCAAGACCTATTCCAAGCACACCAAGCTGCGCGCGGCGGTCGTCTTCGGCGGCATCGACATGAAGCCGCAGACGCTCGAGCTGAAGGCTGGCGTCGAGGTGCTGATCGCCACCCCCGGCCGCCTGCTCGACCACATCGAGGCGAAGAACGCGGTGCTGAACCAGGTCGAGTACGTCGTGCTCGACGAGGCCGACCGCATGCTGGACATCGGCTTCCTCCCCGACCTGCAGCGCATCCTGAGCTACCTGCCGAAGCAGCGCCAGACGCTGCTGTTCTCGGCCACCTTCTCGACCGAGATCAAGAAGCTGGCCGAGAGCTACCTGCAGGATCCGATCCTTGTCGAAGTGGCCCGGCCGAACGCGACGGCGACGAACGTGGAGCAGCGCTTCTACAGCGTGTCGTCCGACGACAAGCGCGCCGCAATCCGCAAGATCCTGGTCGAGCGCGCGCTGAAGCAGGCGATCGTGTTCGTCAACTCCAAGCTCGGTTGCGCCCGCCTCGCGCGTTCGCTCGAGCGCGAAGGCCTCAAGACCAACGCGCTGCACGGCGACAAGTCGCAGGACGAGCGGCTGAAGGCCCTCGAAGCGTTCAAGCGCGGCGAGGTCGACGTGCTGGTCTGCACCGACGTGGCCGCGCGCGGCCTGGACATCGCCGACCTGCCGGCGGTCTTCAATTTCGACGTGCCGTTCAATGCCGAGGACTATGTCCACCGCATCGGCCGCACCGGGCGCRCCGGGGCCTCGGGCCTGGCGGTCACGCTGGTCACCCGCGACGACGCCCGGCTGGTGTCCGACATCGAGAAGCTGATMAAGAAGAAGATCGAACTCGAGCCGCTCGAACTGGACGAGGCGCGCCCGCGCATGTCGGACCGCACCGAGCGGCCGCGCCGCAGCTGGGACGATGCGCCGGCCGAATCCCGCGAGGCGCGCGAACCCCGCGAGCCACGCGAACCCGGCGAGTCCCGCCCGCAACG
>NZ_JBFUGN010001095.1:0-1921 GCF_056402895.1 Rhizobacter sp. P3_B12
GTCGCGTGCCAGCGCCGCCAGGCGGCGCGGCGCGTGCTGGCCGTGCACGCCGTCGGTGGTCAGCACGAACAGGTCGCCGGTCTGCAGCTCGGCCTGCAGGTAGTCGACGCGCACGCCGTCGTCCAGGCCGATCGCGCGGGTCAGGCGGCCGCGCTGGTCGGGGTGGTCGAAGCCGTGGTCCTGCGTCAGCTGCACCAGCTCGTCGCCGCGCAGCAGGTGGGCGCGGGTGTCGCCCACGTGCGCCAGCGTGAAGCCGTGGCCGCGCAGCACCAGGGCAGTCAACGTGGTCATGCCCATCGCATCGTGCGCGCTGCGCTGGCGGCGCCGGTTGTGGTCGACCAGCCAGCGGTTCTGCGCGGCGATCACGCGGTCGAGGATGGCGGTGGCATGCCAGGTGTCGGGCGCGGCGAAGTAGTCCTGCACGACGCTCATCGCGGTGGTCTGTGCCGCCTCGAGGCCGAGGCCGCCGGACGACACGCCGTCGGCGATCGCCGCGATCAGCCCGCGCGCCGCGTCGTCGCCGTCGGGCACCGGGCAGGCGGCGAAATCCTCGTTGCGCGGGCGTGGCCCCGCCAGGCTGAAGTGGCCGATCTCGACGTCGAAGCTCATGGGCCGCGAGCGTACCGCGTGTCCGGCTGGCCCCCCTTTTGCTTTTATCGCTGCGCAAGCGGCTGGAACTGGAGCGTGTGATGAAGAAGATGAAACTCGTGATGGTCGGCAACGGCATGGCCGGGGTGCGCACGCTGGAAGAGCTGCTGAAGATCGCGCCCGACCTGTACGACATCAGCGTCTTCGGGGCCGAGCCGCACCCGAACTACAACCGCATCCTGCTGAGCCCGGTGCTGGCCGGCGAGCAGACGCTCGACGAGATCGTGCTGAACCCGCTGAGCTGGTACGAGGAGCACGGCATCACGCTGCACCTCGGCAAGAAGGTGGTCGACGTCGACCGGCGCAACCGCGTCGTGCGCGCGGCGGACGGCACCGAGGAGCGCTACGACCGGCTGCTGGTCACGACCGGCTCGAACCCGTTCATCCTGCCGATCCCGGGCAAGGACCTGGAGGGCGTGATCGCCTACCGTGACATCGCCGACACCAACACGATGATCGAGGCCGCCACCCGCTACAAGCACGCGGTGGTGATCGGCGGCGGGCTGCTGGGGCTGGAGGCCGCCAACGGCCTGATGCTGCGCGGCATGCAGGTCAGCGTGGTGCACGTGGCGCCGTGGCTGATGGAGCGCCAGCTGGACGACACCGCCGGCAAGCTGCTGCAGAAGTCGCTGGAGGCACGCGGGCTGAAGTTCCTGATCGGCGCGAACACGCAGGCGCTGATCGGCGACCGCGAGGCCGGCACCGCGGGCCGCGTGATGGCGGTGCAGTTCAAGGACGGCACCGAGGTGCCGGCCGACCTGGTGGTGATGGCGGCCGGCATCCGGCCCAACACCGAGCTCGCCGAGAAGATCGGTCTCCATTGCAACCGCGGCATCGTCGTCACCGACACGATGCAGACGGTGACCGACCCGCGCATCTACTCGGTCGGCGAATGCGCGGCGCACCGCGGCATCGCCTACGGGCTGGTGGCGCCGCTGTTCGAGCAGGGCAAGGTGTGCGCGACGCACCTGGCGGAGTTCGGCATCGGCCGCTACACCGGCTCGCAGACCTCGACCAAGCTGAAGGTGACCGGCATCGACCTGTTCTCGGCCGGCAACTTCATGGGCGGGGCCGATTGCGAGGAGATCGTGATGAGCGATCCGTTCGGTGGCGTCTACAAGAAGCTGGTGATCAAGGACGACAAGCTCGTGGGCGCCTGCATGTACGGCGACACGGTGGACGGCAGCTGGTACTTCAAGCTGCTTCGCGAAGGCCGCACCATCTCCGACATCCGCGACAAGCTGATGTTCGGCGAATCGAACATCGGCGACAC
>NZ_JBFUGN010001096.1:0-1919 GCF_056402895.1 Rhizobacter sp. P3_B12
GGCATGCACGACGTGGTGACGGTCGACTACCTGGACGGCAACGAGGCTCCGACGATGGAACAGCAACAAGGCTGGAGCGTCGACGGGGTGGAGTTCAAGGTGCGCATCGACGCGAGCGCCAAGGCGCTCGACTGGAAGACGCTGCAGCGCAATGGTTGACCGGGGCTGACCCTCAACGCTGAACAACAACACACAACAGGAAATCCATGAAGAATTTCGTCCAACCAGGCCAGGCCATCACCACCGCTCCGGCCGCAGCCGTGGCCGCAGGCGGCGTCCTGCGCCTCGGTGCTCGCATCGGTGTGGCCGTCGGCAACGTCCCCGCCAACGTCTCCGGCGTGTTTTCCGTCGAGGGCGTCTATAGGCTCCCCAAATTTGCCCCCGACGCGATCGGCGTCGGTGATGCGGTGCACTGGGATCACCTGCAGGGCGTCATCACCACGGCCACGGTCGGCGCCGGCAATGCGGTGATCGTCTCGGCCGGCTTCGCCTTCACGGCCGCCGCTGCCGGCGAGACCTTCGTCGACGTGAAGATCAACGCCTGATCGGGCGCACCGGATGTTCGACGACATCTTCACGCGGAAGCTGGTGGTGCTCTACGCCCGGCTCGGCCGTGATGCGCAGTTCACGCCGACCGGCGGCGATGCCCAACCGGTGCGGGTGCTCATCGACGAACCGGGCAGCACCGGCCTGGACGGCATGCAGGCGCGCACCGAGCCGACGATTCGAATGCAAAGCGCAGACGCACCGAACGGCGTACTCCGGGGCGACCGTTTCACCGTGGCCGGCAAGACCTGGGTGGCGCGCGAGGCCGGCGTGCCGGTGCTCGACGGCACTGAGCTGCAGGTCGAGCTGAAGCCGGTTCCGTTGGGGGCTGCCGCATGAGCGTCGACAGCAATAGCACCCATGAACGCATCCTGCAGCGCGTCGACCAGGCGCTCAAGGCCGCCGACACCGATGCGACAACGCGGGTGCACCGAGGCCGCGTCGATGCCTTCGGCGTCGACGAGATCCCGGCCATCAACATCCGTCGCTCCACCGGCCAGGCCGACGCCTTTGCGCAGGCGGTGCAGCGCGGCCTGATGGAGTTCGAGCTGGACTTCCACGTGCGCGGCGACGACTGGGAGACGGCGGTCGACCGGCTGCACCTTCAGGCGCACCGCGCAATTGCCGTCGACGCCGGCCTGAACACCCTCGGCCGTGGTCTGCGCTGCGTACGCACCGAGCCACGCGCCGAAGGCGGCGACGAGACCATCGGCCGACTGACCGCGACCTACCAAGTGCAGGCGCTGACCCGCGCCGGTGACCTCGCCCTCGTCACCTGACCCACACAACCCTCATCCACAGAACCCAATGATCAACTTCGGAACCGGCAAGATCATCGCGATCCCCACGTACGACTCGCTGGGCAGGTTGCTGCTGAACCCGAYGCCCGTGCGGCTCGGGACGATGCAAGACATCTCCGTCGACATCGATGTCGACCTCAAGACGCTGTACGGCTCCAAGCGTTTCCCGATCTCGGTCGGGCAGGGCAAGGGCAAGATCGAGATCAAGGCCAAGTACGCCGAGATCAACGGCGCGATCCTCGGCAGCCTGCAGTTCGGCAAGACGGCATCGGCCGGCGTGCGCGCCGCCGTCTTCGACTTCGTGGTCAAGGTGCCGGCTGCTGATGCTGCCAGCCAGGCCGCCGCGCAGGTCACCGTCGACCCCCCGCAGGGCGCCACCTTCGCAACCGACCTGGGCGTGCTCGATGCCGCCGCGATGGAATCGCTGGAGCGCGCGGCGGTGATTGACGGCCAGGCGCCGGCCGCCGGCCAGTACACCGTCGTCAACGGCGTCTACCGCTTCGCCCCGTCCACGCAGGACCGCACGCTGCTGATCAGCTACGAGTACCGCGCCGAGGGCGCAAACGCCAAGGG
>NZ_JBFUGN010001097.1:0-1918 GCF_056402895.1 Rhizobacter sp. P3_B12
GCCACCGGGGCCGCGGCGGCGGGCTCGGTACCCGCATCGGCATCGGCCTCGACCTTCACTGCCGACTTGCGCTTGCGTGCCGGCTTCGGTGCGGCCTCGGCGGCATCACCCGCAGCAGCTTCCGCCGGTGCGGCCTCGGCAGCCGTCGCCGGTGCGTCGGTGGCCGCGGCCTTGGTCGTGCGGCGACGCTTGGGCTTCGCGGCCGAGGCCTCGCCGCCTTCGGCGTCGGGAGGCAGGGTCGTCGAAGAGTCGTCAGCTTGGTTCATGCGGTGTGTCCTCGGGGGCGGCATCTGCCGCTGGCTCGGAATGGGAAGGGGTGGGGGGAACGGCCGCCAGGTCGGCGACCGGTTCGGCGAGGGATTCGACAGGGGATTCGGTGGGGGATTCGACAGGAGCTTCGACAGGGGGTTCTTCGACGGGCGCGTCGAGCGACACCTCGATCGCCAGTTCGCCGTCGAGCGGCAGCGCGCCCTGCTCCGGCTCCAGCAGCGACGGCTGGCCGGCCAGCGCCTCGGCCATCGCCCCGGGGTTCAGCGTCGAGCTCTGCAGCATCGGCAACTGCTCCAGGCTGGCCAGCCCGAGGTCGTCGAGGAACTGCTTCGTCGTCGCGTACAGCGCCGGGCGGCCCGGGGCCTCGCGGTAGCCGATCGCGTCGATCCAGCCGCGGTCCTCGAGCTGCTTGACGATCTGGCTGCTGACGGTGACGCCGCGGATGTCCTCGATGTCGCCACGCGTGACCGGCTGGCGGTACGCGATGATCGCGAGCGTTTCCATCACGGCCCGCGAGTACTTCGGCGGCTTCTCCGGGTTCAGCCGGTCGAGGTATTCGCGCATCTCCGGGCGGCTCTGGAAGCGCCAGCCATGGGCCAGCGCCACCAGCTCGACCCCGCGCTCCTCCCAGTCGCGCATCAGCTCGTCGAGCAGGGCACGCAGGGTGTCGGGGCCGAGTTCGTCGGCAAACAGCGCGCGCATGTCACGCATGGGCATCGGCTGCTGGGCGCAGATGAGCGCGGTCTCAAGGACGCGCTTTGCATCCTGTGTGTTCATTGACGTTCGTTCACATCCTCAGCCGGCTCGGCCGGCAGGCATTCAGGGGGCTGGCTCCGCTCGCATCGGCCTTCGCTCGAATCCCGCGGCGTGCCGGTGGACGCACCGGGTTGTCGCTGGGTTGGCAAAGGCTGTCGAGTGTGGAGCGTCTGGTTCGGAGCGCCGTCTTGACGGCTTGGCGCTGAGAACCAGTCTGCGCGCCATTCACGTCGGCGCTGCAGTTCGCATCATCGCTCCCTGGGTGGCAGCGATTGTGCGCCATTGTATAGGCCCTCGGATGACCCTGTCACGGGGCTTTCTCGGAGGCCTCGATCACCCGCTGCCAGGCCTGCGCCAGATCGGCAGGCGGGGCCGCCTCGAACTGCATCGGCCGGCCGTCCACCGGGTGCGCGAAACCGAGGCGAGCCGCATGCAGCGCCTGCCGGGTCAGCCCCAGGCCCGGGCGCCCGCCGTACAGCGCGTCGGACAGCAGCGTGTGGCCGCGCGTGGCCAGGTGCACGCGGATCTGGTGGGTGCGCCCGGTGTGCAGCTTGCAGCGCACCGCGCTCACCGCGCCTTCGTCGAACTCCGCGAGCGCCACCCGGGTCACGTCGGTCTGTGCCGGCTTGCCGCCGCCGACCACGGCCATCTTGACGCGCGATTGCGGGTCGCGCGCGAGCGGCGCGTCGATGCGGAACGGCTGCGCCGGCACCCGCCCGTGCGCCAGCGCCTGGTACTCGCGCTGCACCTCGCGGGCGGCGATGGCGCGCACCAGCGCGGTCACCGACGGCAGGGTCTTGCCGATCACCATCAACCCCGAGGTGTCCTTGTCGAGCCGGTGCACGATGCCGGCGCGCGGCAGCGTGGCCGCGGCCGGGTGATGCGCCAGCAC
>NZ_JBFUGN010001098.1:0-1918 GCF_056402895.1 Rhizobacter sp. P3_B12
GCCTGCGACAGCGCGGCCGTCGGCGAGCTGCCGCCACCACCACCACCGCCGCCGGTCGAGCTGAACGCGGCGCGCAGCACGGTGGCCAGCTTCACCGCATCGCCGTTCTTCAGGTAGACGACGTAGATGTTGCCCATCGGGTTGTCGCCGACCATCGGCTTGTCGAGCTTGTCGATCACCGCCCTGATGTTGGCCATGCGCGCCGGTGTGGAGGCGCGCACGATCAGCGCGTTGCTGCGCGCATCGACCAGGATCGACGAGGTGGCGCCGCCGCCGGGCACGCCGCCCTGCACGCCGGTGCCGCCGTCGCTCAGGCGCTGCACGACCGTGGCGAGGTCGGTGGCGACCGCGTACTTCAGCGGGATGATCTCGACGTCGCCGGAGCTCGGCGTGTCCATCGCGGCGATGATCTTCGCGATGCGCGTCAGGTTGTCGGCGTAGTCGGTGATCACCAGCGTGTTGTTGCCGGGGTTCGCGTTGATGGTGTTGTTCGGGCTGATCAGCGGGCGCAGCACCGGCACCAGGTTGTTCGCGTTCTCATGGCTGAGCTTGAAGATCTGCGTCAGCACCTGGTCGCCCTGGCGCGACACCGAGCCGACCGAGACGGTGCCCGACTGCAGCTTCGCATCGGCTTCCGGCACGACCTTGAACAGCCCGCCGACCTCGACCACCGTGAAGCCCAGGCCGCGCAGCGCGGCCAGGTAGTTCAGGTAGGCCTCGCGCGGCGTCATCGGCTCTTCGCTGAACAGCGTGATCGTGCCCTTCACGCGCGGGTCGACGACGAACTGCTGCTTCAGGATGGCGCCCATCGCGCGCGACACGCCTTCGATGTCGGCATTGACGAAGTTCAGCGTGACCGGTTCGCCCTTGAAGCGCGACGGCGCCGGCGATGCCGGCTGCTGGGCCATCACGGCCGGGAACGTACCGAGGTTCGTGGTCAACAGCGCAGCCACCAGCGCGCCGACGAGCGGGCGTCGCGGCTGGAGCAGGGGGATATGGCGCTTTTTCATGCTCATCCGATCGAAATGACGGACACGGYGCCGTTGCGCCGCCCGATGATGTTCAGCAGATTGCTCAATGCGGCTTCGTCGCCGCTGTTCGCACGGGCCTCGCCGCGAAAGCGCACGCCATTGGCGCCCACGCTGCCGTTGCCCGAGAGTTGCAGGGCGCCGTCGAGCGTCGTCAGGCTCAGCTGCGACGGACCGCCGCCCGGGTTGCCGGTCAGCGACAGCCGGTAGCTGCCCAGCGTCTCGAGCGTCGACACGCGAGACGCCGCGCCGATCAGCTCGACATCGGCCCGGCCGTCCATCAGCCAGCGGCCTTGCACCCATTCCATCTTCAGCCCCGGCGACACCAGGCGCAGCGCGCCGCCGAGCTGCAAGGTGTTCCACGGCGTGCCCAGGCCGCCGAGCAGCGCACCCGGCCACTGGCCGGTCCAGCCCGGCTGGGGCATCAGCGTCAGCGAGAGGCGGCCGAAGCCGGGCTTGATCTGCAGCGCGACGTTGCCGTTCAGGCAGCAGGCCTGGCGCGCCACCAGCTCGAAGCCGAGCCCGCGCAGGCCGAGCGACCAGTCGAGCCGGCCCGGCAGCGCCGCGGCATCGCGGCTGCCCGGGCCGCCGGTCAGCACGACGACCGCGCTGCCCGACCACACCGTGCCGCGCGCATCGGCCAGCAGCACGCGCTGGCCCGAGGCCGATTCGATCGCGCCGGCCAGCCAGCTCGCGGGTGCGAAGGCGACCAGCCCGAACAGCAGGCCGAGCACGGTGCCGGCGATGCCCCAGCGCGCGGCAGCACCGCGCGACTGGTCCCAGGCCAGCTCGGCGAAGGTGGATTCCTGCCAGGCCGACGGGCTCAGGCTGGCGGCGAAGCGGCGCTTGCCGACGCGCTTGGGCACGTTGCGCCCGAGCGGTCGCAGGAA
>NZ_JBFUGN010001099.1:0-1917 GCF_056402895.1 Rhizobacter sp. P3_B12
GTGGAACTGCCGAAGGACAAGGAAATGGTGATGCCTGGCGACAACGTGAGCATCACGGTGAAGCTGATCAACCCGATCGCGATGGAAGAAGGCCTGCGCTTCGCCATCCGTGAAGGCGGCCGCACCGTCGGCGCCGGCGTCGTCGCCAAGATCCTCGAATAAGGTGGAGTCACCGGTCGGCCGGGTGGGGTGCTTCGGCACCGCGCCCGCCGGCCACTCTCCCTCCATCGATTTCGCGGTCCGCGAGGACCGCACGCTCTTTTAGGAAACCGCTATGGCCACCAAGCAAAAGATCCGCATCCGCCTGAAGGCGTTCGACTACAAGCTGATCGACCAATCGGCGCTCGAGATCGTTGACACCGCGAAGCGCACCGGCGCGATCGTCAAGGGCCCGGTGCCCCTGCCGACGCGCATGCAGCGTTTCGACATCCTGCGTTCGCCGCACGTCAACAAGACCTCGCGCGACCAGTTCGAGATCCGCACCCATCAGCGCCTGATGGACATCGTCGA
Source organism: Rhizobacter sp. P3_B12 (assembly GCF_056402895.1). Lineage (NCBI taxonomy): Bacteria > Pseudomonadati > Pseudomonadota > Betaproteobacteria > Burkholderiales > Sphaerotilaceae > Rhizobacter > Rhizobacter sp. P3_B12. Next base: position 511 of record NZ_JBFUGN010001099.1, read on the forward strand.
TCCGACCGACAAGACCGTGGACGCGCTGATGAAGCTCGACCTGCCGGCCGGCGTCGACGTCGAGATCAAGCTGCAGTAATCGGCAAGGCCTGCGAGGAAGTGGTTGCGGCTTTGCCCGCAGCTGGCTAGAATCGCAGGCTTTCCGAAGTAGTCGGCCCAAAAGGGCCGGTTCGGCATTCGTCCCTCGGGGCGAGTTGCCACCAAGTCAGCCCGGCCAATCGATGTCGGGCATGTCAAACAAAGGCTTCCAAGCGCTCCCAGTTGTTGGGGGTGGCGCGGGGGCTGGAGAATATTCATGAGTCTTAGCGAACAAGTCGGTTTGCTGGGCCGCAAGGTGGGCATGATGCGCATCTTCACGGACGACGGCGATGCCGTTCCCGTGACGGTGCTCGATGTGTCGAACAACCGTGTCGTCCAGGTCAAGACCGAAGCCACCGACGGCTACAACGCCATTCAAGTGGCGTTCGGCGCGCGCAAAGCGTCGCGCGTCATCAAGCCGGCAGCCGGTCACTTTGCGAAAGCAGGTGTCGAAGCCGGTGAAGTCCTCAAGGAATTCCGCGTCACCGCCGACGTCGTTGCAGGCTTCAAGCCCGGCGCGCAGGTTCCGGTGACGACGTTTGCCGTGGGCCAGCTGGTGGACGTGCAAGGCACCTCCATCGGCAAGGGCTTCACGGGCACCATCAAGCGCCACAACTTCAGCTCGCAGCGCGCGTCGCACGGCAACAGCCGTTCGCACAACGTGCCGGGCTCGATCTCGATGGCGCAGGATCCGGGTCGCGTGTTCCCGGGCAAGAAGATGTCCGGCCAGATGGGCGATGTCACCAAGACCGTCCAGAACCTCGACGTCGTCCGCATCGACGAAGCCCGCCAGCTGCTGCTGGTCCGCGGCGCGGTGCCGGGCGCGAAGAACGGCCACGTGGTCGTGCGCCCCGGCATCAAGGTGAAAGCCAAGAAGGGAGCCAACYGATGCAACTCGAGCTCCTCAACGATCAAGGCCAGGCGACCTCCAAGGTCGACGCGCCCGACACCGTGTTCGCCCGTGACTACAACGAAGCCCTGGTCCACCAGGTCGTCGTCGCATTCCAGGCCAACGCCCGCCAAGGCACGCGCGCCCAGAAGGATCGCGCCGTCGTGAAGCACTCGACGAAGAAGCCGTGGCGCCAGAAGGGCACGGGCCGCGCCCGTGCCGGCATGACCTCGTCGCCGCTGTGGCGCGGGGGCGGCCGGATCTTCCCGAACAGCCCGGACGAGAACTTCACGCACAAGGTCAACAAGAAGATGTACCGCGCCGGCATGGCCGCCATCTTCTCGCAGCTGGCCCGTGAAGGCCGTGTCGCGGTGGTCGATTCGATCACCGTCGACTCGCCGAAGACCAAGCAGCTCGCCGCCAAGTTCAAGGCCATGGGC
>NZ_JBFUGN010001100.1:0-1909 GCF_056402895.1 Rhizobacter sp. P3_B12
GCCGTTGGGCGGCAGCGCGGGGGCGCCGTCGCCGAAGGCCGTGCGGCCACCTGCCATCGGCAGGTCGACGTCGAGCTGGGATTGCATCACCGCCTGCAGGTCGCTGCGCTTTTGCTGCAGCACCGCCATCTGCTTGTGCAGCTGCTCGATCTGCTTGCGCGCCTGCTGCGCGTGCAGGCCGGCGACGTGCCGCGCCTTCTCCATCTTGTCGACCTTCTGCTGCAAGGCCTTCAGGCGGCGGCCGTACCACCAATGGCATGCGCCCCACGTCACTGCGCAGAGCGCGAGTGTCGTGAAAGCCAGGACGAGTGACTGGAAAGCCTGCATCGCGTATTCCCTTTGCCGGCTCCTTCTGACGAACCGATCTACCCCGACGACAGTATCAACATTTGTCTGACGCAGGGCGTGAAGATATCCCGGAAATGCCGATGGGTCACCCCCTCGCTCTCGGGAACCTTCCGCTCACACCCCGAGTGCCGTGCGATCGATCACATGGTTCTGGCCGCCGCGGCAGGCGATCTTCAGCGCGCCGATCCGGTTGCCGAGTGCGACGCAGCGCGCGAGTGTCCAGCCGCGTTCGAGGCCGTACAGCAGCGCGGCGCGGAAGGCGTCGCCGCAGCCGGTCGGGTCGAGCACCTCGGTCGCCGGCACGCCCGGCACCAGCGTGCGCACGCCTTGCTCCCACAGCTCGCAGCCCTCGGCGCCGAGCGTCACGACGACGCCCAACAGGTGCGAGCGCGACATCGCCTCGATGCTCAACCCGGTGCGCTCCGACAGCATGCGCGCCTCGTAGTCGTTGACCGTCACCCAGCTCGCCTGCGCGATGAAGCGGTTCAGCTCGGCGCCGTCGAACATCGGCAGGCCCTGGCCCGGATCGAAGATGAACGGGATCTGCGCATCGGCCAGCTGCTGCGCATGCTGCAGCATCGCGTCGCGGCCGTCGGGCGCGACGATCGCGATGCGCACGCCGCGGTCGGTCGGCACCGTCGTCGTGTGCGCCGCCTGCATCGCACCGGGGTGGAAGGCGGTGATCTGGTTGTTGTCGGTGTCGGTGATGATGATCGCCTGCGCGGTGTAGCTGTCCGGCACGTTGCGCACGAACTCGGTGCTGGCGCCCCACGACGCGATGCGCGCGCGGTACTCCACGTCGTCGGCGCCCACGGTGGCCATCACCAGCGGCTCGCCGCCCAGCTTGGCGAGCGTGTAGGCGATGTTGCCGGCGCAGCCGCCGAACTCGCGGCGCAGCGTCGGCACCAGGAACGACACGTTCAGGATGTGCACCTGCTCCGGCAGGATCTGCTGCGCGAAGCGGCCGGGGAACATCGTGATGGTGTCGAAGGCGAGGGATCCGCAGATGAGGGCTGACATGGGAAGCTCCGGGAAAGGAACGCGGCGTTCGCGTCCAGGGTCGGTGAATCAGGGATAGAAGATCTCGACGGTGTAGCCGCTGACGCGGCGTCCGTCGGTGGAGAGCAGCACCTGCAGGCTGCTCTCGGCGCCCGCCGCGACCACCGGCGTCGCGACGCGGAAGTCCGACGGCGCGAGCGCACGCCGCGCGACCAGCTGGCCGCTCGGGTCGCTCAGGCTCAGGTCGATCGACGGCATCGCGAGTGCCAACGTGCTGCGGTTGCGCAGCACGACCGACAGCTTGTAGGCCGCGCCGCCATTGGCCGGCGCGAGCGCGCTGCTCTCGACGACCAGGTCGTCGATGCGGCGCGGCGCACCGATCTCGCAATGCCATTGCCTGCAGGCCATCGCGAGCCACGGTTTCGTGTCGGGCCACTGCGCGGCGATCGTGTCGCGGAAGTGCAGCGCCGCCTGGCCGACCAGGGCGGCGACCAGCCCGAGTGTGCACAGCGACAGCAGGCCCCGCACCCACGGGCTGCGCCAGCGCTCGCGCTGGCGGGCC
>NZ_JBFUGN010001101.1:0-1907 GCF_056402895.1 Rhizobacter sp. P3_B12
CTACTACGTCGACGGCGACCTGCAGGACCTGGCGCTCGAGACCGGCGGCCTGGTCGCCGATTCGCTCGAGATGGCGCGCTTCGGCCGCGACCACCCGAGCAAGACGCTGGTCGTCGCCGGCGTGCGCTTCATGGGCGAGACCGCGAAGATCCTGAGCCCCGACAAGCGCGTGCTGATGCCCGACCTCGACGCGACCTGCTCGCTCGACCTCGGCTGCCCGCCCGACGATTTCGCGCGCTTCTGCGACGCCCACCCCGACCGCAAGGTCGTCGTCTACGCCAATACCAGCGCCGCCGTGAAGGCGCGCGCCGACTGGATGGTCACCAGCTCCTGCGCGCTCGCGATCGTGCGCCACCTGAAGGAACGCGGCGAGAAGGTGCTGTGGGCGCCCGACCGCCACCTCGGCCGCTACATCCAGGAAGAAACCGGCGCCGACATGCTGATGTGGAACGGCGCCTGCATCGTGCACGACGAGTTCAAGGGCCTGGAGCTCGACCTGCTGAAGGCCGAGCACCCGGGCGCGAAGGTGCTGGTGCACCCGGAGTCGCCGAAGTCGGTGGTCGCGCAGGCCGACATGATCGGCTCGACCTCGCAGCTGCTGAACGCGGTGCTGCAGATGGACGCGAAGACCTTCATCATCGCCACCGACAACGGCATCCTGCACCGCATGCGCCAGCTCGCGCCCGACAAGACGCTGATCGAGGCGCCCACCGCCGGCAGCAGCGCCACCTGCAAGAGCTGCGCGCACTGCCCGTGGATGGCGATGAACGCGCTGCAGGGCGTCGTCGCCTGCCTGGAGCACGGCAGCGGCGAGATCCACGTCGACGAGCCGGTGCGCAGCCAGGCGCTGGGCTGCATCGACCGCATGCTCGATTTCGTGAAGGCCAACCCGTCGAGCACGCAGAAGCTCGGCCTGGTGAAGAACATCGGTGCCGCATGACGATCGCCTTCGAGTTCGATGAAACGCTGGAACAGGCCCGCACGCGCAACATCCGCGATGCGCTGGCCGAAGACATCGGCCGTGGCGACTGGACCGCGCAGCTCGTGCCGGCCGGGCGCCGCGTGCGCGCTCGCGTGCTGGTGCGCGAAGACGCGGTGCTGTGCGGCCGCGACTGGTTCGACGGCTGCGTGCGCGCGCTCGATGCGCAGGCCGCGATCGACTGGCATGTCGACGAAGGCGCGCACATGGCACCCGACACGCTGGTCTGCCACATCGAGGCCGATGCGCGCGCGCTGCTGTCGGCCGAGCGGCCGGCGCTGAACTTCCTGCAGCTGCTGTCGGCCACCGCGTCGGTCACGCGCCGGCATGTCGACGCGATCGCCGGTGCGTCGCCGAACCCGCGCGGCTGCGCGATCCTCGACACCCGCAAGACGCTGCCCGGGCTGCGGCTGGCGCAGAAATACGCGGTGCGCATCGGCGGCGGGCAGAACCAGCGGCTCGCGCTGTGGCACGGCATCCTGATCAAGGAGAACCACATCGCCGCGGCCGGCGGCGTGGCGGCCGCGCTGCGCCACGCCCAGGAGCTGCAGTCGGGCGTCGACATCCAGATCGAGGTCGAGGGCATTGCCCAGCTGCGCGAGGCGCTGGAGGCCGGCGCCACCAGCGTGCTGCTCGACAACTTCGACGAGGCGCTGATGCGCGAGGCGGTCGCCGTGACGGGCGGGCGCGCGCTGCTCGAGGTCTCGGGCAACGTGCAACTCGACCAGGTGCGGCGCATCGCCGAGACCGGCGTCGACCGCATCTCGATCGGCCGTCTGACGAAGGACGTGCGGGCCACCGACTACTCGATGCGGGTGCTGGAGCGGATCTGACTGCGGGTGGGAGTCCCGGTCGGCGCGGACTTATGCCGCACTCTGGGTGTGGCCGCCGCGGCCCGCACTGACTACAGTCGACGGGACATCCCCAC
>NZ_JBFUGN010001102.1:0-1900 GCF_056402895.1 Rhizobacter sp. P3_B12
GCGCGCCCGGCACCGGCCTGCCGGACGCGAACGGCTTCCGCGACAACCAGACCTACCTGATGAGCTGGTACTACGCCTGGGGCGGCGCGACCGACGCGAGCGCCGGCTGGGCCTGGCGCATCGGCTCCAGCCACAACCACTTCGGCTACCAGAACCCGCTCGCGGCCTGGGCGCTGTCGACGCAGGCCGACTTCAAGCCGGGCTCGCCGACGGCGGCCGCCGACTGGGGCAAGAGCCTCGCGCGCCAGCTCGAGTTCTACCGCTGGCTGCAGTCGGCCGACGGCGCGATCGCCGGCGGCGCCACCAACAGCTGGGGCGGCAACTACGGCGCACCGCCTGCCGGCACGGCCACCTTCTACGGCATGGCCTACGACGAGAACCCGGTCTACCACGACCCGGGTTCGAACGAGTGGTTCGGCATGCAGGTGTGGTCGATGCAGCGGGTGGCCGAGTACTACCGCGCGAGCGGCGACGCGAAGGCGAAGGCGCTGCTCGACAAGTGGGTGGCCTGGGCCTCGGCGCAGACGGTGTTGAACGCCGACGGCAGCTACGCGATCCCGAGCACGCTGAAGTGGAGCGGCCAGCCCGACACCTGGAACCCCGCCTCGCCGGGCGCGAACGCCAACCTGCGCGTCACGGTGGCCGATCGCACGACCGACATCGGCACCACCGCCGCGTTCGCGCGCACGCTGATCCACTACGCCGCGAAATCCGGCAACGCCGCTGCGAAGACCCTCGCGAAGGAACTGCTGGACCGCGCCTGGACCCGCTACCAGGACAGCAAGGGCATCGCCATCGCCGAGAAGCGCACCGACTACCTGCGCTTCGACGACGCCTACGACCCGGCGACCGGCTCGGGCGTCTACGTGCCCTCGGGCTGGACCGGCACCAACGCGCAGGGCGCGACCATCGATTCGAACGCGACCTTCCTGAGCCTGCGGCCGAAGTACCAGCAGGATCCGCAGTGGCCGAAGCTGCAGGCCTACCTGGCCGGCGGCGCCTCGCCCGACTGGGTCTACCACCGCTTCTGGGCCCAGGCCGACATCGCGATGGCCTTCAACGACTACGCGAACATCGACGGCGACGGCAGCGGCGGCACGCCGGCCGTCGTGCTGAGCGCGGGCACGCTGAGCGTGGCCGAGGGCGCGAGCGCGAGCGTCGGCGTCAGCCTGTCGCAGGCGCCGGCGGGGACGGTCACGGTGACGGTGAGCAAGGCCGCCGGCGGCGACGCCGACCTGGGCAYGGCTACCACCACGCTGAGCTTCACGCCGGCCAACTACAACGTGCCGCAGAACCTGGTGATCGCCGCCGCCGAGGATGCCGACCAGGCCAACGGCAGCGCGAGCTTCAACCTGGCGGCCGCCGGCCACACCGGCGCCAGCCTCGCCGCCACCGAGGTCGACAACGACGTGGTGGTGGCCGACTGCACGATCAGCTTCGACACGAGCAACGACTGGGGTGCCGGCCAGGTGCCCGCGATCAAGCTGAGCAACACGGGCACGGCGCCGATCACCGGCTGGTCGCTGAGCTGGACCGAATCGAACGACTTCACGCTGTCCAATTCGTGGAGCGCCACGGTGACGAAGAGCGGCCGCGGCGTGGTGGCCACGCCGGCCGGCTGGAACGGCACGGTGTCGCCCAGCGGCAGCGTCGAGTTCGGCATGCAGATCGGCTACAGCGGCGCCAAGCCCGTGCCCACCGGGCTGGCGCTGGCAGGGCACAGCTGCACGGTCACCATCAAGTGACGACAGGGGGATGCGATGAACCACCCTCATAACGCGCGGCGCGCCGCACTGGCCCTCGGGCTGGTGCTGGCGGCCGGTGCCGCGGCCATGGGCTCGCGCATGGTGATCCGCCTCGGCGAGGCGCGCACGGCCAGCACGGCCGAGTGGCGCCAGGT
>NZ_JBFUGN010001103.1:0-1896 GCF_056402895.1 Rhizobacter sp. P3_B12
CTCCACGACCTGCGGCAACTCGCTGCCGGTGGGTGGCAGCTGCTCGGTCACGGTGCGCTTCCAGCCGACGGCCAATGCCGCACGCAGCGGCAGCGTGAGCATCGGCACGGGCGCGGGGACGCTGTCTGCCGCGCTGAAYGGCACSGGCCTGCAATCGGTGATCGCGGTGACYGGCAAYGGCGCRGCKAGCCTSTCGGCRCAGARGGGCGGTGCRGCRGSMAGCGGCACGGTCACCTTCACGAACAGCGGCAACCAGGCGGCGACGCTCACGATGTCGGGCYTGAGCGCRCCKTACTCGGTGAGCCCGGCCAGTTGCGTGGCGCCTGCGGGCGGCAGCTGTGCGGTGACGGTGTCGATGGCCACGGCCGGTGCAATCGGCGCGCAAGGCGGCCAGATCCTGACGGCCACCGGCGGCACGACCGGTGYGGTGTCGGCCGGTGTCGCGGGCACGCTCTATGGCTCGTCGATTTCCGTGAGTGGCAATGGCGCGACCGCCTTGAGTGCTCCGAGGGGCGGCGGCGCAGCCTCCGGCACGGTGAGCTTCACCAACAGCGGCAACCAGGCGGCGACGCTGACGATGTCGGGGTTGAGCGGTGTGTACAGCGTGGCACCGGGCAACTGCGTGGTCGACCCCGGCGGCACCTGCTCGGTGACGGTGTCGATGGGCACGGGCGGCAACATCGGCGCACAAGGCGCACAGACGCTGGCCGCGACCGGCGGAACGCTGGCTGCGGCATCGGCCACGGTGTCCGGCACGGTGACGGGCTCGATCGCGACGTTCTTCTACGGCGGCCTGGCCTATGGAACGGTGAACCAGAACTCGACGGCACCGGTGAACACGATCGGGTGGCGCAACGACGGCAATGCGCCGATGACGCTGACGGGGCTGTCGGGCCTGCCCGGCGCGTTGAGCGTGACTGGCAACGGCTGTACCAATGTGGCGCCTGGAGTCTCGTGCAGCATGACGGTGCAGCTGTCCACCAGCGCGCTGACGAACTTCAACCAGACGGTGAGCACGGTGGGCGCGACGGTGAACACGGCAGTCACCGCGAGCGGCTCGGTGCAGACGATCCCCGGCGCGTTCTTCACGCTGAGCCCCGGGGCGACTTCGACGAGCTTCTACACGACGGTCACGCTGACGGTGAGCAATCCGTACACCGCGGCGCAGGCGGTCACCGCCGTGACGCAGAACGGCGAGGCATCACCAGGGACGGGCACCACCTGTGCCGTGGGCGGCAGCGTGCCGGCCGGGGGCAGTTGCACGTTCCAGTGGATCTACAACCGATGCGTCGCGACGACGGTGAACTACAGCGTGAGCAATCCGTTCGGCACCGCCACCTCCAGCAAGGCCATTCCGAAGGGGAGCTGCCCATGAAGTGCCTTCACACGATCCTGCTGGCGGTGGCCGCAGTRGCCGCGGGCGCAGCACGTGCCCAGGTCCAGCCGCCCATCGACCCGTTCCGGTACACGAAGACGGCGAGCACCACCTACCGCCCCGATGGCCTGGTGGAAACCGAGAAGGTCGAGCCCGACGACCCGAAGCTGTGCGTGCTGACGACGTATGGCTACGACCCGGCGGGCAACCGCATCAGCACGCGGCAGGAGAACTGCCCGGGTGCGAGTGGCGAAGCGCTCTTCACGGCGCGCACGAGCACGACGACCTTTGCCACGCAGACGGTGACGATCGCCGGCCAGAGCATCAAGGTGCCTGCGGGCAGCTTGCCGAGCGAGCGCAGGAACGCGCTGCTGCACGGTGAGACGCAGACGGTAGATCCCCGCTTCGGCACGGTGCTGAGCAAGACCGGGCCGAACGGGCTGACCACGCGCTGGGAATACGACGATCTGGGCCGCGCGACGCGCGAGATCCGCGCCGACGGCACACGGTCGATCACGGCG
>NZ_JBFUGN010001104.1:0-1895 GCF_056402895.1 Rhizobacter sp. P3_B12
CTCGGCGACCCGCGCGACGCGCCCGGCGTTGCCGGCCAGCGCCGGGTCGGCGCCGAGGTCGTCGCGGCCGATCGCCGCCATCAGGCGCTTGAAGATGCTGTCGCCGTTGCCGGCCACCAGCACCCAGCCGTCATGGCAGGCGTAGGCATTGCTCGGCGCGATGCCGGGCAGCGCCGAGCCAGCGGGCTCTCGCACGGTGCCGAAGGCGCTGTACTCCGGCAACAGGCTTTCCATGCAGTTGAAGACGGCTTCGTAGAGGGCCACGTCGATGACCTGCCCGCGCCCCTTCGGCGCCTCGGCCGACACCGTCGCGTGCCGGTGCTGCAAGGCCATCAGGATGCCGATCACGCCGTGCAGCGAGGCGAGCGTGTCGCCGATGCTGACGCCCACGCGCACCGGCACGCGGCCCGGCTCGGCCGTCAGGTGGCGCAGGCCGCCCATCGCCTCGGCGACGACGCCGAAGCCCGGCCGGTCCTTGTAGGGCCCGGTCTGGCCGTAGCCGCTGATGCGCAGCATCACGAGGCCCGGGTTGGCGGCCGACAGGGCTTCGTAGCCGAGCTCCCAGGCCTCCATCACGCCGGGCTTGAAGTTCTCGACCAGCACGTCGCACTCGGCGGCGAGCCGGCGCACGATGTCGCGCGCCTCGGGCTGCTTCAGGTCGAGCGCCAGGCTGCGCTTGTTGCGCGACTGCACCTCCCACCAGACGCTGGTGCCCTCGTGCATCAGGCGCCACTGGCGCAGCGGGTCGCCGCTGCCGGGCGGCTCGACCTTGATCACGTCGGCGCCGAAGTCGGCCAGGGTCTTGGCGGCGAACGGGCCGGCGATCAGCTGGCCGAGTTCGAGCACCTTCAGGCCGGCGAGCGGGCCGGGGGAGGTGGGCGCTGGGGGAGGCGCTTGAGCGGACATGCCCGCGATGGTAGTGTCTGGCGCCGCCAATTCGATGGGGAACGCCATGCGATTCATCGCCCTCGGGGTCTCGTGCGCGCTGCTGCTCGCCGCGCTGGCCGACCGCGCCGCCGCGCTCGAGCGGGCGATCGACAAGGAGGCGGTGGTGGCCGCGCCGGTGGCCGCGGTGTGGCAGAGCTGGACCACGAAGGCGGGCATCGAGGGCTTCTTCGCGCCCGAGGCCGAGGTCGACGCGCGTGTCGGCGGGGCGTTCCACATCCACATGGATCCACTGGCCGAGCCCGGCCTGAAGGGCGCCGACGACATGCACTTCATGGCGCTGCAGCCGATGAAGATGATCAGCTTCGACTGGAACGCGCCGCCCTCGCTGCCCGAGGCGCGCCGGCAGCGCACCTTCGTCGTCGTGCGTTTCGCGCCGGTCGATGACAACAGCACCCGCGTGACGCTGCACCACGTCGGTTGGGGCGACGGCGGCGAATGGGACAAGACCTATGCCTACTTCGACCGGGCGTGGGGCCGCGTGCTGGAGAACCTGCAGAAGCGCCACGCCGCCGGGCCGGTCGACTGGACGGCGTGGATGGAGAGCCTGCGCAAGGCGCATGCGGCGCCGCCGGCGCGTTGAGCCGGCACCTCCGTTCGGGCTGAGCCTGTCGAAGCCTGGTGGCGAACAACGAGCGCCCCTACCACTTGCACCCGCTGCCCTTCACCGCATCCACCGCCAGCGGCACGGCCGCCAGCAGCCCCATGGCGCCGTAAGCGGTGCGGCAGTCGGTGCGGCCGGCCTTGTCGAGCTCCTCGGTGATCTTCGCCTTGCGCTCGGGCGGCGGCGGCAACAGCGGCAACACGCCGGGTGACGGGCCGCCGAGGCTGCTGCCGCGGCTGCGCAGGCTCGGCAGGTTGAGGTTCAGTTTCGGTTCGCCGGGGGCACCGGGCGGGGCGGCGCTGTCGTGGCCGGCCTCGCTGCCGGGGCCGGTGGCGGGGCCGACCGG
>NZ_JBFUGN010001105.1:0-1888 GCF_056402895.1 Rhizobacter sp. P3_B12
CCTGTTCTTCGCCGGCTGCGTGTCGGTGTGCCCGGTGTCGATGGACCTGCTGCGAACGCTGCGGGCCAGCTTCGGCAGCCAGGCACCGCAGTTCGTGTCGCTGACGGTGTCACCGCTGACCGACGACGTGCGCGCGCTGGACGACTATGCTGCCAGATTCGGGCTGCCCAAGGACTGGATCCTGCTGACCGGCGAGCCCCGACATGTCGAATCATGGGCGCGCCACAGCCTCTACTCCGACATCACGCAACTCGGTGCGGACGGGCTGCCGCCTCACACCGAACGCGCTTTTCTCATCGACCGCCGACACCGCATCCGCGGCATCTACGACGCGCGCTCGCCGCACGAGATGGTGCGGCTGCGCAGCGACATCGGCCAGCTCAGGCGGGAAGAGGCTCCCGCCGAGGTTCAGTCGACCGCGGCCTCGCCCTCTTCGCCCCCCGAGGACCCCACGGTCGTGATGCGGTAACCCTTGCCGCGGATGGCCACGATCCGGATCGCATCGGCCCCGACTTCGCGCAGGCGCTGGCGCAACCGCGACACATGCGCATCGACAACGCGCGAGCCGCCGATGCGGCCCACCTTGGTGGCCGGGATCACCGATTCGATGTCGGCCCGACTGACCGGATGCGGCGCGCGATCGAGCAACAACTTCAACGTGTACAACGATGAGATTCCCAGCGAGAACGGCACACCCCGCACACTGCAGGTCAGGCTCGCCGTGTCCACCGCCAGCTCGGTGTCGCCCAGCGCATCATCCATGCGAGCGGCGCGGTCCTTCTGGATGCGCTGCCCCGCGTGACGGATCAGCACCGCGAGGGCCTCTTCATGCGCCAGGTCGCCCCAGACGTGATCGAAGCCGAGTTCCAGTGCGAGCAGGTGCACCAGGCTGCCGAATGCCGGCCCGTACAGCGCCACCGACAACACCCCCGCCTCACGCAGGGTTTCGAGCATGGCACCGAGCGGCACATCGAGGCCGTTGGCCGCAACGATCGCCATCCGGGCCGACCCGATGCGAGGGCCTCGCACGATCACATCAGCCACCGAAGCCACGATGCAAGGTCGGCCCAGATTGGCACAGACCCGCCGAAGCCGCGTGCGGTGCCRTTCGTCCTGTGCCACGACGAACACCGTGTCTGCCGGTGACGGCGCCGGCATGTCTGCCGCACTCTCCGTCGCGCCGGTTTCCGCCTCGGCGGCGCTGTTTGCAGCGGTGTCCGTCGCCTCGCCTGGCGGACTCGCACAGGCGAGGCTCAGGAGAAGCGGATGCTCGTCAATGCGCTTGTGYAAGGTATTCGCGGTATTGGTCATGAAGACTCGATCGATGGCGGCAATCTCATGCCCCGCAGGAACGACCTTCCAGCGACCAGCACGGCAACGCCCCGTTGGCTGCGTTGCTCGCGTTGGGATGGGAGATCGTCCGTTGGCGCCCCTGTTCGTCGGTGCGGTACTGGTAGCCCGCCATCGGCCCATGGCCGACGGCATCGAGCGTGTAGCCGCTTCCGTCATCACTGAGTGAGCAATGCACCGAGAAATGTTCCACCTGGGCATCCGGGACCGCACATTTCCCGGACACGCCATACCGGTGGTCACGCTGGAACGACTTTTCCAGCTGGATGCCGACCATCGACATCTCCCTGAGCGCAGGAACGGTGCGCGAGTTCTGCACCTGCGCGTTGAAGCTGGGCAGCGCCACCGCCATCGTCGTCAACGCCACAGCGAGGACCACGCTCAGTTCGACAAGGGTGAAGCCGCGGAAAGCCGTATGAGTAGAAGTCATGGTTGCAATTTGTTGCGAGTCGGTGGGGTCGAATCATCGGGGTAACAGAATGCGAACGCCACGCAGAAGTGCCCATTTCGAGGGCCGCAAATGTCAACGATTGCGAAC
>NZ_JBFUGN010001106.1:0-1887 GCF_056402895.1 Rhizobacter sp. P3_B12
GCAACCACCGGCGCGGCCACGACAGGAGCAGGGATGGTCGGTGCCAGCGGCTCGATGAACGGCGCGGCCTCGGCGGCCAGCGGCGTCGGTTGCGTCACCGGCGCAGGGGTCGGCTCGGCCACCGGCGGGGCGACGGGCACCACAGGAGCGGCAACGACAGGAGCTGCCACGACCGGCGGCGCGGTGAACACCGGCATCACCGGTGCCGCCACCGTCATCGGTGCCAGCACCACCGGTGGGGCCACCGGCGGACGGGCGACCGGCGCGGGCGGCGGTGCGACCGGCGCAGCGGCCGCTTCGGCGTACGCCTGGGCGTCGCGCGAGCGCAGCGTCTCGAAGGCATGCGCCAGGCCGTCGGCACGGCCTTGCAGCGCCTCGACCTCCTGCGTGGTCGCCGGCGCCGCCTGCTGCAGCAGGTGCTCGATGCGGGTTTCCAGGCGGTGGGCCATTTCACCCAGCCGCATGGCACCGGCCAGGCGGGCACCGCCCTTCAGCGTGTGCAGCGTGCGCATGCAGGCCGCGGCCGCCGAGTTGTCGGTCGGGCGGCGCGACCACTCGCGCAGCTTGGTCGCCAGTTCGGGGATCAGCTCCTCGCCCTCTTCCTCGAAGATCGGGAACAGCTCGGCGTCGACGGCATCGATCGCGTCGATGTCGTCGTCATCGTCGTCACCCTCGTCGTCGACGTCGACGCGCACCGGGGCCGAGCGCTGCGGCTCGGCCGCGAGCGGCGAGAACGCCTTCAGCTCGGGCAGGCCGAGGCCGGCGAAGTTGGTGTCGTTGGTGCCGAACGAGCCTTCGGCCGCGGCCGACAGCGCTTCGGGGTCGAATGTCTCGGCAATCTCGGGAACCTCGAGGACGGCCGGCAGCTCGGGTGCCAGCGCCATCGGCTCGCTCAGCACGATCTCGGGGGCCGTCTCGAAGGCCGCCAGGTCGTCGAACGACACGTCGAGGTCGCCGAAGCCTTCTTCCGGCTGCGGTGCCGGGATGTCGTCGGTCGACGGCGAGGCCTGCGCCACCTCGGCCGCCGCGTTGGCGGCCTCGAGGCGACGGGCCGAGCTGATCTCGTGCGCAGCCAGGCGCTCCAGCAGTTCCGGTGCGGCGGGCTTCAGGAAGCCGGCGGCGAACTGGTGCAGCAGGCGGCGCACTTCCTCGGCCGAGTCGACGAACAGGCGGGCTTCGTCGGTCGTGCCGGCGCCGATCGCCTGCGAACGCATCAGCGAATGCTCGAGCAGCCGCGCGAGGTGCGACAGCTCGCTGAAGCCGACCGTGGCCGAACTGCCTGCCAGCGAGTGCGCGAGCGCGATCGGCATTTCGCCGATCGGGCGGTGCAGCTCCATCGCCCACTCGGCGACTTCGGTCGTCAGGCGGCGCGACAGCTCGTCGGCTTCGTTCAGGTAGATGTTGAACAGCGGGATGCCGATGCGCAGCGGGCCGACGATCTTGACCTGGTCGTCGTCGGACAGCGGCGCCGCAGCCGATGACGGCGACAGCTCGGTGACCAGCGGCGTGGCCTCGATGGCCTGTGCGCTGCCGAAGAAATCGTCGCCCAGGTCGAGCTCGATCAGCTCGACCGAATCGGCCGACAGCAGTTGCGGCTCGATGCTCTCGGCGACCGGCAGCGGCTCGAGCACGGCGTCGATCGGCGCGGCCGCGCCGAGCTGGTCGAGCATCGAGGTGTCGGGCAGTTCGATGCTCGGCAACGAGCCGGCCGGCGCGACGGCGGCCGGGGCCTCGTCGAACGCGCCCAGGTCGAGGTCGAACGACAGGTCGGCCAGCGGGAGCGGCTGGGAGGGCGCAGCGGCGACCGGCGGCGGCGCCACCGGGCGTGTTGCGGGCGGCGTGATCGACAGCGGGGTCAGCGGCGCCGGTGCCGACACCGGTGCGGTG
>NZ_JBFUGN010001107.1:0-1886 GCF_056402895.1 Rhizobacter sp. P3_B12
GTAGCCTCGATATGGACGAGGCATCAGCCCCCGGCACGTTGCCGCCGGAGGCGGGGTACAGGGAACGCGGATTGCCCCACATCTTTGGACAGACGACAAAGGAAGCCGATGGACAAGATCAAGGTCGCGGGCCACGGAGTCGAGATCGCGCTGCGAACGGCCGGTGTCGCGAGCCGTCCGGCGCTGTTGCTGCTGCACGGGTGGCCCCATTCACATGCGCTCTACGAGCCGGTGCTTCACGACTTGTCTGAACGCTTCTTCGTCCTCGCGCCCGATCTGCCCGAGATCGGCGAGTCTCGTGGCGCGCCACGATCGGCCGAGAAGACGGTGCTCGCCGACGTGCTGCTCGCTGCAGCCGAGCAAGCGGGGGGCCGCGACATCGTCGTCGCGGGCATCGACGTGGGCGGCATGATCGCTTTCGCCGCCGCCCGCGACCATGGCCAACGCATCCGTGGCGCGGTCGTCACCAACACCGTCGTGCCCGGCCTCGATCCCTGGGAGAAGCTGCTGGCCGATCCGCGCATCTGGCATTTCGCCTTTCATGCGATCCCCGATCTGCCCGAGACGATGGTGCAGGACCGGCAGCGACCGTACTTCGACTACTTCACCAACGCGCTGGCGGGCAACTCCAAGGCAGTGACCGAGGCGTACCGAGCGCGCTTTGCCGAAGCCTATGCGCGGCCCGAGGCCTTGAAGGCGGGCTTCGATTGGTACCGTGCGCTCGCCGCCGACGCGGCGCACAACGCGCGTCCGAAGGCCATCGAGACGCCGCTCATGTACCTCCGCGGAGACGCCGATGGCCGTTCGCCGGACGACTACCTGCCCGGGTTGCGCAAAGCCGGCGTGCACGATCTGACGAGTGCGGTGCTGGCGGGCAGCGGCGAATTCGCGCCGTTCGAGGCGCAGCGGGCTTTTGTCGAGGCGCTGATGGACTTTGGGTCGTCGGTGGCGAAACGGTCAGGTAGTGCGGCCTCGAAATGCAAACGGCTCCCGAAGGAGCCGTCTTTTACTGTGGAGGCGCGGGCCGGAGTCGAACCGACCKACACGGATTTGCAATCCGGTGCATAACCGCTTTGCTACCGCGCCCCGCTTAACTTGTCTTGCCTTGAAGCTCTTGCGTCATCTAGGCAAAAAGGGAAGCCCGAAAGCTTCCCTTTGAATTTGGAGCGGGAGACGAGGCTCGAACTCGCGACCTCAACCTTGGCAAGGTTGCGCTCTACCAACTGAGCTACTCCCGCTTTGCCGGATCTTTCGATCCCTTGATCAACCTGCTTGGCATCGCATTGCTGCATCTGCTTCGCTGTATCAATCAAGACTCACAGTATATGTTCAAAATCGGCCGCTTCGCAAGAGCGACCGATTTTTTTCCAACTTTCTTCAGTGCTTCAGCGCGTCGGTCGCAGGCGCAGTGGCCGGTGCCGTCGTCGCAGCGGCAGCCTCGGTCTTGCCGTCGACCTTCGGTGCCTCTTCATCGGCCAGCGGTTGCGGCACCGACTCGAGTGCGATCTCCAGCACCTGGTCGATCCACTTCACCGGCACGATCTCGAGGTGGTTCTTCACGTTCTCCGGAATGTCCTGCAGGTCCTTCGCATTCTCTTCCGGGATCAGCACCGTCTTGATGCCGCCGCGGTGGGCCGCGAGCAGCTTCTCCTTCAGGCCGCCGATCGCCGTGACCTCGCCACGCAGCGTGATCTCGCCGGTCATCGCCACATCGGCGCGCACCGGGATGTTGGTCAGCGCCGACACGAAAGCCGTCGTCATCGCAGCACCCGCGCTCGGGCCGTCCTTGGGCGTCGCGCCATCGGGCACGTGGATGTGAATGTCGCGCTTCTCGAACATCTCGTCCTTGATGCCCAGGCGGCGAGCACGGCTGCGCACCACCGAAC
>NZ_JBFUGN010001108.1:0-1883 GCF_056402895.1 Rhizobacter sp. P3_B12
GTACCTGAACAAGGGCGACGGCACGTTCGAGCGCTGGTCGATCACCGGCGTGACGCTGCTGGAGCATGCCAGCCAGGACCGCTACCTCACCAGCCATGGCGAGATCCAGGACGGCTTCGGCTGGACCCCAGGCAACACCTTCTACCTGCTGGACATCGACGGCGACGGGCTCATCGACCTCGTCACCGCGTCCGTGCCGAGCCAGGGGGTCAAGCTCGATCCGCCCCCCGAGCCCTGCGCGACGGTGGTCTGCACCCACGTCTACAAGGGCGACGGCCAGGGCGGTTTTGTCGAGCAGCCGACCAACGCGACCTACCAGAACCTGTACTCGCGACCGGAGGGCCCGTATGCGCTGGGYCAGCCGTCGCACCTGCTCGACATCGACAACGACGGCAACCTCGACCTCGCCGCGGCCGGCATGCTGGGCACCGGCGCGAACCTGTATCCGCCGATCCTGGCGTGGCGTTCGCGGGGGGACTTCAACTTCGATCCGATCTCGGTGGCATCTCATGACTGCGACCGGCCCCTCGACTTCAACGGCGACGGACGTGCCGACTGCGTGATGTGGGGCCTGTCGGTGTCCACCGGCGCCGCCGGCCTGCTCAAGGTGGCCAACTACAACCTCGGCAACATCTCGGTGGGATCGCCGCCGCTCGGCCTGCACGGCGAGAAGAGCGCCGACATGCTGGTCGCCGACGTGAACCGCGATGGCCGCGACGACATCCTGTGGTGGAGCAGCGACCCSACGCAGAACAAGGTGTACCTGAGCAACGGCGACGGCACGTTCACGCCGTCGGCCAGCTTCAATCTGACCACCGCGAGCGACGTGCTGCAGCACAGCGACAGCTCGGCTGCGTTCGTGACCGGGGACTTCACCGGCAARGGCGATGTGGAGATCCTGCGGCTGCGTGCCTCGCCGACACCGGGGGATGCGACGGCGAACCAGCTCTACGTGAAGGCGGCCACCTCGCTGCCGCCGGATGTGTTGACCAGCCTGACCTCGCCGGAGGGCCTGAAGACGACACTCAGCTGGGTGTCGCTGGGCAGTCCGGCCCGCGGTGGGCTCGGCGACCGGTATGCGAGCGATCGCGGGGATGCGGCCAACGCCGCGGTGTATCCGCTGTTCGATGCGGTGCAGCCCGGCTACGTGGTCGCGACCGTCGACCGCGACAGTGGTGTCGGCAGCGGYACGGTGTCCGAAGAGTTCGGCTACCGCGGCTTCAAGGCAGCACACGACGGCCGCGGCCCGCGCGGCTTCCGCGAGGTGCGCAGCCAGCGGCCGGCAGCGGACGGCAGCGTCTTGTCGCAGTCGACGCAGGTCGCGCTGTCATACCCCTACATCGGGCAGCCCGCGCGCACGCAGAGCTGGCGCGGCTCGCTGAACCAGACATCGCCGCTGCTGTTGGCAAGCGAGGCCAACATCTATTGCGACGCCTCGGCGTCGACCACGGCCGAAGCGGCTGCGACTGTCGCCGCGCCGTGCCCGGTGCCGGCCACGGTACGGCTGCAGCGGCCGTACCTGTTCCAGAGCAGCAAGACTGCGCGCGAGCTGAACGGCGATGCGCTGCCCGGCACGACCGTGACAAGCCKCTACAACGAGAACGGTGACCCGAAGGAGATCGTGGCGATCACCACCGGCACGGCCGCGGGGAACGTGGCACAGACCATCACCGCGACGACCAAGCACGACTACGCCCTCAACAACATCGCAGACGACAACTGGGTGCTGGGTGGCGTGCAGCGCTCGACGCAGGAGCGCAGCGTGCCGAACAGTCTGGCGGCCATCGGTGCGAGTGCCGGCACGGCGCCGAATGCGACCGCGACGCGCGGCACGCCGCCGACGGCCACGCTGAGCGTGCCGGTCTTCACGGCCACGCAGATCG
>NZ_JBFUGN010001109.1:0-1883 GCF_056402895.1 Rhizobacter sp. P3_B12
GTCTCGCCCGCCACCCACAGCGCCAGCCCGCCGACGGTGGCGACCAGCGCGATGCGGTCGCGCAGCGGCGAGGCCCTCAGTTGCAGCCCGGGCGTCGCGTTCATCGTGAAGGCCGGGATCACGCGGCCGCCCATCACCGTCTCCAGCACGACGATGAGGGCCAGGCCGGCGTGCAGCGGCGCCATCGCATCGAACGCCAGCGCACCGCTGGCCGCGAGGTGGAAGCCGAGGTTCGCGAGGCCCAGCAGCGCGAGCAGCACGGCGATGCCGGCATTGCGCAGGTTGCGCGAGCGGATCACCAGGTCGGCGAACAGCGCGGCCACCAGCGGCAGCAGGGTCACGTCGAGCAGGAAGAACATCGGGTAGGGCGCCCACAGCCCGGCCACGCGCGCGACCAGCCACAGCGCGGCCAGCGCGCCGAGCAGGCCGCCGCGCGGCGTCGGCAGTTGCGTCCACAGGCGGCCGGCGGTGAGCAGGAAGCCGATCACCACCGCGCTGACGACGCCGAAGATCATCTCGTGCGCATGCCACAGCGCGGGGGCGAGCGTGCCGGGCAGCGCGAGGCGGCCAGTGAAGACGAAGAACCAGGCCGCCATCAGCGCGACCGCACCCGTCGCGGCCGCCAGGTAGAACGGGCGGAAGCCCAGCCTCAGCAGCGGCCACCCGCGAGGCGCCGGTGGCTTCGCCCGCGGCGACGGGACGGCGACGCGGATGGGACGGAACGAGGAGGCGGCGGGCGTGGACATGGTGGGCGTTTATTGATGTATTTAATCTGCATCTTAAATCCGGCAGGCCCGCCATGGCAAGAAAGAAGGCATGCCACTTTGTCCCACCCCAAAGTAAACTCCGGCATGCTTGTTTGCTGGAGCGTCCTGTGCGCCTGACCGTCTACACCGACTACACGCTGCGCGTGATGATGTACCTCGCGGTGGCGTGGCCGACGGGTCGTGTCGCGACCATCGACGAGATGGCCGGCGCGTACGACATCTCGCGCAACCACCTGACCAAGATCGTCCACGAGCTCGGCCTGAACGGTTTCATCGCGACGACGCGGGGCCGTGCCGGCGGTGCGATGCTGGCCCGCCCGCCGAACGAGATCTCGATCGGCGACATCGTGCGCATGGCCGAGAAGGACTTCGCGGTGGTCGCGTGCCACGACAGTGCGGTGCCGCACGGCTGCCGGATCTACGCGGCCTGCAACCTGAAGCGCGTGCTGGCCCGTGCGGTCGACGCCTTCATGGCCGAACTCGACGCGATGACGCTGCAGGACGCGATCACCGTGCCGACGGTGGCCGCCTCGCTGCTGGGCATGGGCGCGCAAGATCGGCCGGTGCGGGTGATGCGTTCGCGGCCACCGGTCGCGAAGAAGGCGCCGCGGAGCGCCCGAAGTTCGTAGCCCGGATGCGAATCCGGGAGCGGCCTCCGGATGGGCATCCGGGCTCTCGGTGATCCATCGGGCGTACCTGGTGCGGGAAGGTCAAACTCGCCGAGAATGCCGGCGTGATCGTCTACCTCATCCTCGCCGCCGCTGGAGTTGCCTTCAGCCTTGCCGTGCTTGCAGCGATCGTCTGGGCATTGACCCGACCGAGTGATCGCATCCAGATGGCCGGCCTCTGCCTCTTCGGCTGCATTGCCCTGTATGGCGCCGGGGCCGTGCAGCTCCACGATGCCGACGCCATGCTGGGCATCCTGGCGGGTGCGTATGCCTTGGTGCTGTATGGCGTGCTTGCCGCCTTCGCCGTCTTCCAGCAGCGCTGGGCATGGAAGGCCACCAAAGGGAACGCGCCAGGTCATGACGGGATTCACCGCGTGAGGGGAGTGGGTGAAGCCGCCCTCATGAAGCGCAAGTCGCCTGCATGACTTACCTCGGTGTCCTGCTGATG
>NZ_JBFUGN010001110.1:0-1881 GCF_056402895.1 Rhizobacter sp. P3_B12
GTCGCGCACTGGGGTGGCGACGCGCGGTTTCTTCGGCTTGGCGTCGGCCAAGCCGGCACCCAGCAGGAACGCGAGGATCAGCGGTGCGAGCAGCAGTCGGGAACGCGAAAAGAGCATGCGCGGATTATCGGCGTCTGCGGGGGCGGCTCGTCCGGCGGCGCGTCAAGCGGCACGAGCCTCGCTGGGCCTTCCTGAAGCGGAGGTGGGCCTCCAGTACGAATGAACCTCCTCAAGGTTGATGAAATCACGCGGCCTGTCGTGAAAAATCCCCGAGCGCATCGCTAGACTGCGCGCACCGCAGCGGCAGACCACTGCCGCGCGGGTTGCCGGTGCCCCATCGGGCCGAAGGCKACAACACCTCTCCCTCGTTGTCATTGGATGCACGGTCGTCGACCGTGCGCTGGAGGACTCTCTTGGAACTGATCTTGATAGCGTCGCGGCGTGCCCGCGGCCTGGTGGTGTCGTGCGTCGGCGCGCTGGCGCTCTCGACTTTCTCGCTGGCAGCGTGGGCGCAGCTGGCAGTCGGCCAGGATGGCCAGCCGGGCTATCAGCATCCGATCGCGGTGCCGCCGGGCATTGCCGGCATGCTGCCGACCATCGCGCTGGCGTACGGCGGTGACGGCAACGGGCCGGTGGGCCACGGCTGGTCGCTGACCGGCGTCTCGTCGATCGCGCGCTGCGGCGCGAACCTCGCGACCGACGGACGCGTCCGCGGCGTCGACAACACGGCGGCCGACAAGCTGTGCCTCGACGGCCAGCGGCTGATCCAGACGGGTGCGACGGGCGCGGCGCTGGCGTTTCCACAGACCGACGACAGCGCAGGCGGCGGCGGCCTGCTGCGTGAGTTCCGCACCGAGCGCGACTCGTTCGCGCGCGTCCGGGCGTACGGCGTAGGCGGCGGTGCGCCGGCGTATTTCAAGGTGTGGACCAAGGACGGGAAGGTCTACGAGTACGGCAACAACAGCAACGCGACAGCCGATGCGGCCATCACGGCGCAAGGCACCGGCGTCATCACGACCTGGCTCGTCAGCCGTGTCAGCGACCTGCGCGGCAACTACATCGACTACCAGTACCAGCAGCGCGACGGATTGGCGTGGGGCAGCGGCACRGTGGCCGGCACGCCGATCGCGGGGCACGACTGGAGCCTGCGCGAGATCCGCTACACCGGCACGCCGACGCAGGCGCCGGGCARCAAGCTGGTGTTCAGCTACGAGGACCTGCCGGCGSTCGCCCCCASTGGCAAGCCGCAGGCGCGGCGYGAGGCCTACGTGGCCGGCAGCAAGCTCTTGAACGTGCAGCGGCTGGCGCAGGTGCAGACCTTCGTGAACGCGGATGGCAACCCGCTCAAGGTGAACACGCTGCGRCTCGGCTACGACAGYGGCGCGGTGACCAACCGCAGYCGGCTGCGCACGATCACCGAATGCGTCGGCGCGGCCGAATCGCTGTGCCTGCCGCCTTCACGCTTCGACTACGCACCCGACGCCAGCGACGCCTACCAGCGCAACACCACATTCTCGGCCGGTGAACTCGCCACGCTGACGATGCAGAGCACGGTGGCCGGCATCAACCTGGCCCGCTTCTCGAACTACGGCGTGATCACCGCCGACTTCGACGGCGATGGCAAGACCGACCTCATCCGCTGGTCCGACAACCCGGCCGAGAACCGGCTGTACCTGAGCAACGGCGACGGCAGCTTCCGGCGCGTGACGGGCTTCAACCTGACCGGCGCGGACAACACGCTGTTCCACAGCAACGGCTGTTTCAACACCCGCGTGGCCGACTTCAACGGCGACGGGCTGCCCGACCTGCTGCGCTACCGCGACTCTCATGAGACCAACACGGTCAACATCACCACGGCCTGCCCGGCGTACGCCACCGAGC
>NZ_JBFUGN010001111.1:0-1880 GCF_056402895.1 Rhizobacter sp. P3_B12
CCATCATCCAGCGCCTGAAGTCGATGATTCCGGGCGTCGGCGGTCAGGACTGACCCGGCACGACGCCTTGAAGATCGAACCGCCGGACAGGCCGCGCTGCGGCCGCGTCCGGCACCCTTGATGCGTCCGCGATTCGGCGGACCGCTTTTCGGAAGCCCCGTCATGAGCCTGCACACCGAAGACGACATCGCGCAAATGAGCCGGGAGATGATCGGCGCGATCACGGCCCACGAACTCGACCGCGCCGAAGCGATCTGGTTCCAGCTGCGCGACCTGYCGAACGTCGTGCCGTCGGCRCTCGCCATCGGCGCCTTCATCCCGATCCTGCACGACCGGCCGATCGATGCGCTGCACTTCCTGAACACGCTGCCGGACGACTGCGCGCCGGACCTGAAGGCCTTGTGCACCTACCTGATCGGCGACCCGATCTGGCACCTGGAAGCCAGCGCGCTGGCCGACAGCCCCGATCCGCTGATGCGCTCGGCGATGCGGCAGTTGCTGGAGACGAGCAGCGCTGTCAGCTGAGGCTTGTGTCGCGGAGCGGCCGAAGGCGCAACGACGCGCCCCCTCAGGGCGCGGCCCCCTTGACGAAATCCGCGATGAAGTCGACCAGGCCGGCGGTCAATCCGAGCGCCGGATCGGTGTACGCCGCCAGGTCGCCCTTGGCGCCCGTCTTCATGACGTGGTTCATGCCGCCGAACACGCGCAGCCGCGCGCCGGGYCGGGCCATCGAGAGCTGCCTCGCGTCCTCCGGAGGAACCTGCACGTCGTTCTCTCCCGCGATGATGGCCACCGGGATGCGGAGCTTCGCGATCTCCTTCGATGGATCGACCTTCCCCGCCGAGGCCAGGTAGGGCTGAACGCCGGGCCGGTAGATCGACATCAGCGGTGCAGGCACATCGGGCACCGTCGCACCGTGCCGCAGGGCATCGATGATGCGGGTGTGGGCCGCCAGCAGCGCGGGCGCGGCGGCCAGCCTCGGCTGCAGCTGGGCGTCGAGCAGGGTCAGCAGGTCGCGGCTCAGCCCGGCGACCGAGACGTACGCATCGACCGGCGCGCGTTGCGCCGCCAGCAGGCCCAGCGTGGCGCCTTCGCTGTGCCCGATGACGGCGACATGCGCGAAGCGACCGGTGCGCCGCAGCCAGTCGATCCAGGCCACCGCGTCATCGGCGAAGTCGTCGAAGCGCAACTCGCCTTCGACCACCTGCGGGGATGCGCTGGCGGCGACGCCGCGTTTGTCGTACCGCAGCGTCGCGATGCCGGCACGCGCCAGGCCCTCGGCGAGCAGGCGCAGGTTGTCGACGCCGCCCCGCACCACGGGGTTGTTGCCGTTGCGATCGGTCGGGCCCGAGCCCGCGATGATCAAGGCCACCCATCGCCCGTCGAAATCCGCGGGTTCGAGCAGGCTGCCGCGCAGCGTGACGCCCGCGCGCTGCACGGCGGCAGGTGTGTCCTCGATCGCCGCGCCGGCGGCCCAGGCGCCCAGGCTCGCGCAGCAGAGCACGACGGCGGCGAGCCAGCGTGGGCGGAGTTGAATCGGCATGGTGTCCCTCCTGGCTTCAGCGTCCGCGGAACAACCGGTTGTATTCGAACGGACGGACGACCTTGGCAGACAAGGCCTTCGCACCGGGATGCAACGGGTTGATGAGGGCGATCGACTCTTCGGGAACGATCACCGAGGGCATCTCGAGGATCGCCGCCGTCATGCCGCGCAACCAGTCGGCGCCAGCCTGAGCGCTGGCACGCCCCGCCGGAATGGCCGCCCACGAAGGCGCGAGCCGCGACACGTCCAGCACGTTCCTGGCCGCCCAGACGCTGTCCGGAACATCGATGCGCACCAGGAATCGGTTCAAGGGCAGGCCTGAGTCATCGACATGCGC
>NZ_JBFUGN010001112.1:0-1879 GCF_056402895.1 Rhizobacter sp. P3_B12
TTCTCGGGGTGCGTTCAGTCATCAGCGCTGCGCCTCCCTCGGTCCGGCTTGTTGGCCACGGGACTCGGCGATGCGATCAGCGATCCAACTTTCGACCTCCGACTCGAGCCAGCCGACAGCCCTTCCGAGGCCTCGGCCGCCGCCGCAGCTCCCGCCGAGCGAGATCGGCGCAGGGAATCGGCCTTCCTTGATTCGTGCATACAGACTGGTGGTCCCCAGGCCAACCTTGGCCAGGACCTCGGGCTTCCTCAACAGGCGCTCGCCTGCAGTGCCCGGAATACGTTGTGCGGTTGCGTTCATGGTTCGTATGGATTGAGGTGGAGACATGGCCACACGTCGCTCGACGTGCGCGCGCTTTGCTCGACCAGGCGCAATTCACCTGCGGTGCTGCCCGCTTTCTTGTTGCGGCGCCAGTCGCTACCGTTCAGGCGAATTGCTTCGGTCAGGGCTGAAAACTGCTGACGCCATTTGATGCAAATCGCTGTCTCATCTGTAGACACCAAGACGAGACAATTTCATTGCCAGGGCTGACCTGGAAAGGACAAAGCTGGAGAACAAAGAGAAGAGATAGAGAGGACTTGTCCGCACTGTCCTCACTTTGTCCGCACCTTTGTCCGCAGTCCTTTCCGGGCCGCAAACCCAGCATTCATGCGGCTTGCAGCGGTCTTGCGTCGTTTGTCCGCATGTCCGCAGCGGAAATCACGCGCCGCCGCCCTTTGGCATTTGCTGTCGGTGCAATCGGCGTCGCTCCACGCCCTCGGTGGTGTGGTGGTCGTAGGCCCAGTCCATGAGCTGCACGCTCTCATTCGTGAGCATTTCCAGCGACGCACGGGCCATGCGATCGAGCGCCTGCACGTCGTGCTCTGACAGCAGCGGCGCGTATGGCTGCTCGTGGACGGTGGTGTCCAGGTACATCGTTTCGCGAATCGAGAAAAGCACCTGCATGCCGCTCGCGACCTCGTTCACCAGCTCGGCGAACTTCATCACTGCCATCCCTGGCAACTTGGTCTGCTCGGCCGCCTTCATGTACAGCCGCTGGGTCTTGATATACGGTTCCATCGTCAGGCCTCCCGTGCGGAGTGACGAACGTCATGCACCAGGCAGAACCGGTGCACGCCGGGCAGGGCGCCCGAGAACCAATCATTGCGGCGCAAGCTTGCGCCGCTATCATTCGAAATAGCCATATTCACCTCTGAAGCAGGTGGGTTGTGGTTAGGAGAGGCCGGGTGTTGACGCACCTGGCCTTTCCGCTTTTACGCTGCCTTTTTGACGGGCAGCACGGGTCCGCCTTGGCGGATTGAATCGATGTAATCGGCGTACCACTGCATCATTTCGGCTCGCTCTGTGAGGTACTCCGCCGTGTTGTAGATCGCAGCCACCTGATTGCGCTTCATGTGCGCCAGCTGCGGCTCAACGATCTTTTCCGGAAACTTCCATTCGCTGAGCGCGGTGGAGGCGATGCTTCGGAAGCCATGACCGGTCATCCGCCCCGCGTACCCCATCCGCTTGAGCGCGGTCAGGATCGTGTTATTGCTCATTGGCTTCTCGTGGTCGCGCTCGCCAGGGAACACGTACGGGCTTCGGTTGCGAAGCTGTTCCAGTGTGCGGATGACTTCGATAGCCTGACGAGACAGCGGCACGATGTGCGGGAAGCGCATCTTCATGCGCTCGGCGGGAATGCGCCACTCAGCGCGTTCCAGGTCGATCTCGTCCCACGTCACCTCGACCAGCTCAGTGGTACGCACGAACGTCAGCGTCATCAACTTCATGGCCAGGCGCGTATATGCCGAACCTTGGTACGCGTCGATCTTGAGAAGCAACTCCGGCACGTCCCGCAGGTGAAGCCGAGCGAAGTTCTCGACCTGGCGCGGCTTGAGGG
>NZ_JBFUGN010001113.1:0-1875 GCF_056402895.1 Rhizobacter sp. P3_B12
GTCCACCAGTTGGCCTTGTAGTTCACGTTGCCGACGCTGGCCTGCTGGCCGCCGCCGTACGCGGTCGCGGCGAGCCAGGCGGGCTGGCAGCCCGGTGCGGGAGCGGGGGCGGGTGCCGGTGCCGGCGTGGGGGCAGGCGCAGGGGCGGGCGTCGGCGCGGGGGCCGGAGCGGGCGCCGGTGTCGGCGCAGGGACCGGGGCTGGAGCGGGGGCCGGACCGTCGGCCGCGCCGATGTCGGTCCACAGGCTCGCGGTGGTCGGGTTCCAGCCGGTGCTCGCGTAGTCGGTCTGCGCCACCGTGGCGCGGTAGTTGCGGCCGTTGTACGTCACCAGCGAGCCGGCGGCGTAGAAGGTGTCGGGCTTCCAGGCCGGGTAGCTGGCGGCCTGGGCCGTCGCGGTCACGAGGACGGCGGCGAACGCGCTGAGCAGACGCATCTGGCTCGAGCGGGGAAAGAGGGCGGTGACGGGCATGGAGGTCTCCGGGTGGGCGGGGGGCGGTACGGCGTTCGGGACTCTAGCGTTTGCAATACCATTTGAGTACCACTTGAGCGATGAAAGTGGTAATGGTTTGTGCCCGCGAGCCGCAAAACGCGATCCAATAGCCGCGTCTCCACCACCGTGCTTTCGTCCGAACCGTGTCCGAGTCCTTGCTGGACCCCACCCTCGCTCCTCCCAAGTCCACGCTGGCCCTCTCCCTCTGGGGCGACCGGTGGCCGCGGCTGCGGCCCTGGCTGCTCGGCGCCATCGCGCTGGGGCTGGCGCTGGCCGTCGGCCTCGCGCTGCGCCAGCTGCTGCTGCAGGTGCACTACAGCGCGGTGATGGCGGCCGTGGCCACCACGCCGGCATCGAGCATCGGCCTGGCGCTGATCGCCACCGTGCTGAGCTACCTCGCGCTCAGCGGCTACGACAGCTCGTCGCTGCGCTACGCCGGCGCGCGCGTGCGGCATGCCACCGTGCTGCTGACCTCGTTCGTCGCCTACGCGCTGTCGAACACCATCGGGCTCGGGCCGCTGTCGGGCGGCGCGGTGCGCATGCGGCTGTACACCGCCGCCGGGCTGGAGCCGGCCCAGGTCGGGCGGGTGATCGCCTTCAATGCCGCCGCCTTCGGGCTCGGCATGGCGGCGTTCGGCGCGCTCGCGCTGCTGTGGGGCGCCGACGATGTGGGCGGCCTGCTGCGCATGCCGCCGCTGCTGCTGCGGTTGCTGGCGGCCGCGCTGCTGGTGGGGCTGGCTGGTTTCATCTGGCTGTGCACCAAGCGCCGCGGCCTGCGCATCGGCCGCTGGGGCATGCGCCTGCCGACGCCCGAGCTCGCGCTGCGCCAACTGGTGATCTCGGCGCTGGAGCTGTGCGCCTCGGCGGCGGCGCTGTGGGTGCTGCTGCCGGGCCAGCACATCCCGCTGCCCACCTTCATCGCGTTCTACGCCATCGCCGTCACGGCCGGCATCATCAGCCACGTGCCGGGCGGCGTCGGCGTGTTCGAGGCGGTGATGCTGCTGGCCAGCGGCGGCAGCGTGCCGAGCGACGTGATGCTGGGCGCGCTGCTGCTGAACCGCGGCATCTACTACGTGCTGCCGCTGGTGCTGGCCACCGGCATGCTGGTGGCCTACGAGCTGCGCTCCGGCGTGGCCGCGCCGGTGGGCCGCATGGCGGTGCACCTGAGCCCGCGGCTGATGGCGGCGCTCACGCTGGTCGCGGGGCTGTGGCTGATGGTCTCCGGCGTGACGCCGTTCACCGAGGACGCGCGCGAGATCCTGGCGCACCTGAACGTGCCGGTGCCGTTGATCGAGGCCTCGCACTTCCTCGGCAGCGTCGCCGGCCTCGGCCTGCTGCTGGTGGCGCGCGGGCTGCTGCACCAGCTCGATGCCGCCTGGTGGGC
>NZ_JBFUGN010001114.1:0-1874 GCF_056402895.1 Rhizobacter sp. P3_B12
AGTCATCGCCCCCCRGGGGCGATGACCGACCCGGCCGGCGCGCCATGGCCTCCCCCCACGCGCCTTTGCGCACACCACCTATGCATCACTGCGCGCGCAGCGCAGCCAACCTCCGGTGCGTGCCCGGATGCGTCGCCGTGTCCTTGGTCACGCCGAGTCGCATGAAGGCCGAGATCACCGTGTCTCGTGACACGCCCATGCTCTCCAGCGTGCGCAGCGCAAACGCATCGGCCTCGTATTCCTGCTGGTAGGCCAGGCCCGACGCTTCGCGCCCCAGGCGGCCGGCGACCGGGTCGGTCTGCTCGGGGGTGACGCTGCCCGGCACCCATTTCTGGTACATCACGCCCATTTGCGCCCAGTGCGCCAGCGCCACGTGGCCCAGCTCGTGCGCCAGCACGAACTGCCGGCCCTCGTCGGACCAGTCGCCCAGGCCTTCATTCACGATCACCACCCGGCCCTGCAGCGTCTCGGCGACCACCTCGCCACGCACCACGCGCAACTCGACCGCATCCTGCAACCCCAGCCGGTGCGCCAGCATCTCGAAGCTGTCACGCACCTTCTGCGCCCGCATGCTCTCGACCGGTGYCGGCGACATGCGCTCCAGCCGCACGCTTTGCGAGCGCTCCAGCACCTGCGTGATGTCCTCGCCCTGCGCGACGCCCACCACCGAGGCCACCCCCATCAACACCAGCCAGCGCCGCATCGCATCACTCTCCTGCGTGGGCCCGGACTGCAGGCCCTGTGAGGCATTACGACGCAACAAACGGGCCAGAAGCAAGGGTTTTCCCGCACATCCGCCTCGAATCGGGGGGCGCCGTGTCGCAGTGCACGGGCAAACCCGGTGCCATGCCGGACCCGTCACGCCTGGATCAGCCCCCAGTGCAGCGCCACCAGCGTCAGCTCGGACTGGTTGCCGGCCCCCAGCTTCTGCTTCACGTGGTAAAGGTGCGTGCCCACCGTGCTCGGCGACAGGTTCAGGTTGGCGGCGATCTGCGCCACGGTCAGGCCGCGCGCGAGCTGGATGAAGACGGAGAACTCGCGCTCGCTGAGGGCCTCGGCCGGGTTCGTGTCGCCCTTCATCTGGGCCAGCGCCAGCACCTGGGCGGTCTGCGCGTCCACATACGGGCGGTGTTCGGCCACCGCGGTCACCGCGGCGATCAACGCCTCGGGCGCGCCGCGCTTGGTCAGGTAGCCGAGCGCACCGGCCTGCATCACCCGCCGAGGGTGGGCTGTGTCCTCGTGCGCCGACAGCACCAGCACGCGGGCCTTCGGGTCCTGCGCCAGCAACCGCCGCACGGCCTCGAGCCCGCCCATGCCAGGCATCGACAAGTCCATCACCACCACGTCGGGCTTGAGCTTCGGGTAGTCGGCGCACGCCTGTTCGCCGGTGTCGGCCTCGGCCACGACCTCGATGCCGGCATCGGCCAGCAGCATCCGAAAACCCATGCGCACCAGCGCATGGTCGTCGACGAGCATCACGCGGATCATGCGGGGGCAACCTCCTTGGTGGGGGACGGCAGGCGCACCGTCAGGCGCACGCCATGCGGGGTGATGGACACCAGCTCGAAACTGCCGCCCAGGCCCTGCACCCGTTCGGCCAGCCAGCGCAGGCCATGGTGGCCCTTTTTCTGGGCCCAGTCCGGCGGCAGGCCGACACCGTCGTCGACGAGTTCGAGCAGGATGCCGTCGGCCGCGGCGCGCAGCCGCACGCCGACCCGCTGCGCCTGGCCATGGCGCAGCGCGTTCGTCAGGCCCTCCTGCGCGGCGCGGTACAGCGCGAGTGCCGCCTCGCTGCCGAGTGCCACGCCGTCCATCTCGGACTGCAGCTCGATCTGCACGCCGGGGTGGCTGCGGCGCGTGCGCCGGCCTTCACC
>NZ_JBFUGN010001115.1:0-1871 GCF_056402895.1 Rhizobacter sp. P3_B12
CGCCTCGACAGTGCCTCGAAATCGATCGGCGGCGAGCTCACGGCATCGGCTGGGCAGCGCCCCGGCGCATCGCCATCGGCCGACCACCCGCTCGCGTCGTCCGGCGCCTCCGGCGCGCCCTGGTCGCGCGCCAGCCCGAGCTGGGCGCTCAGCTGGT
Organism: Rhizobacter sp. P3_B12; assembly: GCF_056402895.1. Classification (NCBI taxonomy): domain Bacteria; kingdom Pseudomonadati; phylum Pseudomonadota; class Betaproteobacteria; order Burkholderiales; family Sphaerotilaceae; genus Rhizobacter; species Rhizobacter sp. P3_B12. The sequence goes on from NZ_JBFUGN010001115.1 coordinate 158, forward strand.
TCATCGACGCCTGCGTGCGCACATAAGCCACGCCCAGGTCGTACTCGGCATTCGCATACGAACGCCGCGCGGTGTAGAGCTCGTTCTCGGCGTTCAACAGGTCGAGGAGGCTGCGCTGGCCGATGTCGAACTGCTGGCGGTAGGCGTCGCGTGCCTTCTCGATCGCGATCGTGTTGCGGTCGAGGTAACCCAGCTGGTCGACCAGCTTGCGGGTGTCGTTGTAGGCGATCTCCACCGTCTGGCGCACATCGCGGCACACCTTGTCGCGCTGGTCCTCGGCCTGCGTCAGCAACCTGGCCTGCTGGCGCACGCGCGCCTGGTCGGAGCCACCGTTGAACAGGTTCCAGTTCAGCACGATCTCGGCCGTGCTGTCGCGGCGCTGATCCTGCACGCCGTCGAAGTTGCGGCCGGCACCCGCGCGCACGCGGGCCTCGACCTTCGGCTGGTAGGCGCTCTCGCGCACCGAGACCAGCGAGCGCGCCGAGCGCAGCGATTCGACGCTCGCGCTGATCGTCGGGCTGCGCCGGATCGCCTCGGCGGCGGCCTCGTTCGCGGTGGCCGGGATCGCCTGGCGCAGCGGCACGGGCAGCGGCATCACCGCCGGCGGCGCCTCGCCGACCACGCGCTGGTAGCGCGCCGACACGTCGTGCAGGTTCGACACCTCGGTCGACAGGTTGGATTCGGCCAGCGCCAGCCGTGCACCGGCCTGCTCGAGATCGACGCCGCGGCCGACGCCGGCACGCACGCGCGAATTGATCTGGTTGAACGCGCTGCGGTGCTGCACGAAGTTGTCTTCGGCCAGCGCCACCAGGCGGCGGTAGCGCAGCACGTCGTAGTAGGCGCGCGCGGCTTCGAGCGCGGTCAGCTCGGTGACGTCGACCACCTCGAAGTAGCGGGCCAGCCGCTCGTGGCCGAGGCGGCTCACGTCCTTGCTGGTGCCCAGGCCATCCCACAGCAGCTGCGTCAGCGTCAGCGCCGCACCGCTGCGGCTGGTCGACTGGCTCTCCGGCGTGCGCGAATCGATGCTGTCGCGGTCGCGGCCGACGTTGGCGCTCAGGTCGAGTCGCGGGTAGAAGCCGCCGCGCGATGCATCGATCGCGTCGGACGACGCGCGGTAGGCATTGAACCGGCCGGTGACTTCAGGGTTGGATGACACGGCCTTCTGGGCGGCCGCCTTCAGGGTGTCGTTGCTTTGCGCGAGGGCGGGGCCTATGCACGACAGTGCGGCGGCGGCGAGCAAGCTCTTGGTCTTCAACTGCATCGTGATCCTGTCTCTGAGCGAACCCATCGGTAAACCCGATGGGAGTGTAGTGGCCGCGCTACAACTGCTCGCCCGGGCGCGTCGGGAGATCATCAAGGCGGCCACAGTATTTCACGCAATGGGTGCGAGAAACGGCGTTTCTGCCACAACTCCTCACACACTGCCGGACTTCGGTGTGCTGGCGTGCTGACGCCTCAAGTCGTCGCGCACCATGACGACATCCTTACGTCGGGGCCAACCTTATGGATGCACGTGCACAGCGCTGAACCGAACCCCGACGTGATGTCTTGCCGCCGGCCGGGCCGCGGCATCGTCGCGTGGATGGTGGCGGTGGCGCTCGTGCTCGCCGGCGTGCCGTCCGGCGCCTGGGACGCCGACCGCATGCTGGCCGCCGCGCAGCGCATCTCGCCGCGTGCCGTCGACGGCGTGCGGGCGCTGCAGCCGGTGCTGGCC
>NZ_JBFUGN010001116.1:0-1868 GCF_056402895.1 Rhizobacter sp. P3_B12
GTGTTGAAGGCGCTGGTGATCGACACCGACAGCGACCACAACACCCACGAGACTGCCAAGCGCGTCGCGAAGATGTTCCTGACCGAGGTGTTCCGCGGCCGCTACGTGCCGATCCCCGCGGTCACCGAGTTCCCGAACGTCGAGCGGCTCAACGAGCTGATGATCGTCGGCCCGATCACGGTGCGCAGCGCCTGCTCGCACCACCTGTGCCCGATCATGGGGCGGGTGTGGATCGGCATCCTGCCGAACGAGCATTCGAACCTGATCGGGCTGTCGAAGTACGCCCGCATCTGCGACTGGATCATGAGCCGCCCGCAGATCCAGGAAGAGGCCGTCACGATGCTGGCCAACGAATTGCAGAGCCGCGTCAAGCCCGACGGCCTCGCCCTCGTGATGGAAGCCGATCACTTCTGCATGCACTGGCGCGGCGTGAAGGACGACCAGTCGATGATGACCAACAGCGTGATGCGCGGCTCGTTCCTGAAGGACGCGAACCTGCGCCGCGAATTCCTGTCCCTGCTGAGCAAGAAGACCTGAAAGGATTCCCCATGCTCGTGCGCCTGATGTACGCCAGCCGTGCCGCCGCGTCGATGGACACCGAGACGCTCGCGGCGATCATGAAGAAATCGCGTGCCCACAACCCGCAGGTCGGCGTGACCGGGGTGCTGTGCCATTCCGGCGGCATCTTCCTGCAGGTGCTCGAAGGCGGCCGGCTGCCGGTCAGCCAGCTGTACAACCGCATCGCCAACGACCCGCGCCACCACGACGTGGCGCTGCTGCGCTACGAAGAGATCGGCGAGCGCCGCTTCGCCGGCTGGGCCATGGGCCAGGTGATGATGAACATGCTGAACCCGGCGCTGCTGCTGAAGTATTCCGAGCGCGCCGAGCTCGATCCGTACGCGGTGTCGGGCGAGGTGTCGATGGCGCTGTTCGACGAGCTGGTCGCGTCCGCCTCGGTCATGTGCCAGAACTGAGGCCGGCGCGCAGCACCGCCGCCGGCAGCTCGATGTAGTGCCGGGCCAGCTCGGGCGGCAGCGGCGAGTCGAGCAGCAGCCCGGCCAGCCGCAGCGCATCGGCCGCGCCGTCCGACAGCCGGTTCATCGGGCTCGCGGCCAGCGCCGCCTCGAGCCAGGCGCGCACCAGCACCGGCCGCAGCATCCAAGGGAGGCCCTGCACGACGGCGAGCGCCTGCGCCACCTCGTCGGCATCGGGCAGTTCGGGCGCCGGCACGATCGCATCGCGCACCCAGCGCTTCATCACCGCCTGGTACCAGGCCGTGCCGCTCTCGAGCTCGCCATCGGGCACGAGCCGCGACAGGAAGGCCGTGAACCGCGCCACCTGCATCAGCGCCGATTCCGGCAGCTCGGCGAGGTCGTTGCTGGCGCTCGCGTTGGGGCTGGGCGGGCGGGCTTCGCCGAGGCGGTGCCGCAGCGCCAGCCAGTGCAGGCGGTCGATCGGGCGCACCTGGCCGTCGGCGGCCATCACGCGGCGGGCCGCTTCGACGACATCCTGCCGGTCGTTCAGCGGCGCGCGCGCGATGCGCGTGAGCAGCACCTCGATCCACGGCAGGCGCGCCGCCGGGCCCAGCTTGTTGACCTCGTCGCGCAACGCATCGGCCGTGCTCAGGCCGCGGGTCTCGTCGCGCCAGGCGCGGCGCTCGCGCTGGCTGCCGGGCGTCGCGATCAGTGCCAGCAGCACCGCGCGGAGCTCGCCGGGGCCATGCACGCGGCCGAGGCGGTCGATCGCTTCGCGTTCGTCGTCATCCGACGCGGGACGGGGTTGCGGCAGCGTGCCGGTGGGGTCGGGTGTCTCGGACATGGGGACAGCATAGGCGATGGGCGCGGCGGCAGCAGCCGCCACAGCGGGAA
>NZ_JBFUGN010001117.1:0-1867 GCF_056402895.1 Rhizobacter sp. P3_B12
CGCTTGCTCCTTGGCGCGCGAGCGGCCCAGCACCAGGCCGACGTAGCCCATGTTGGCGTACAGCGCCGTCAGCAGGGCCGCGACGTTGACCAACCCATAGTCCAAGGCGGTAGGGGCGCGTCCTTCGCCCCAGCCACCCAGCGCGGCCGCTGCAGATATCGTCGACGCGACCGCGGACAATGCAAATACGGCGCCCAGCAAGACGGCACTGCGCGTCTTTTCGCGGCGGGCCAGTGTGAACGCGAGGTACGCCAGCCACGACGCACCAGCCAGGCGGATGCCGGCGCTATAGAGCTCGCGCGGGTCACGTCCCAGGTTCATCGACACCTGGAAGCCCAGAGTCGCCAGCGCGCAGATGAGCGCCAGCAGCGCCCAGCGGGGCCGCTGCCCCAACTCGCGCTGCAGGGCGCCGCCGCACAACAGATAGGCACCGTAGGCGAGAGCCGTGGCAACGGGGTAGCCCAGCACGTCGGGGACGTGCCCGCGCAGGCCGATCAGTACGAATCCGACCCCCGACATCAAGCCGCTGATACCCCATTGCGCCACCGTGGTCGCGTCGTGGCGGCTGGACAGGATGATCCATGCGGTCAGGGGCAGTGCGATGAACAGCAGTCCCTGGACGAAGAAATAAGCCTGAGCGTCGATGAGTGGGGCCATCATGGTCTTGTGATGTGACGCGAGTGCGCAATTGTCGCGGTGAGAGTGGTCAATTTGTGGGGCCAGTTTCAAGCGGCCCAGGAGTCGAACGTTGGCTCATCCTCGGGTCGTGTTCCAAGCACGACGGCGCTTTTTCAAGCCGATGGAGGGGAACGAACCGTCCGCCGTGGCGCCAACGCGCTCTCTTGCAGTCAAGCCTTCGCAACGTGCACTCGTTGTGCCTCGCCGCTGCTCGCGGGCGCATTCGGCACGGCGACCCGCACGTCGATCCGAACAGCTGCCACGCCCTGCCGATTCAGAAAGGCAACCAGGGCGGCTCGCCCTGCCGCAAGCAGGCCCTTGGCCGCCGGCCCCTCCATGGCGGTAGTCAGCACCAGGTGGCAAGGCCCCTGCTGCACCCAGCCTCCGACGTTCGAATCGCCAGCCGGTCCCCGATGTCGTAGCGTGAGTGTCCGACCTTCCCCGTCATTGCCTGACCGATCCTGATCGCCGATCGTCAAGGCTTCCCTTCAATGGAGAGATCGATGACGGACGAAGCAGGCGAGTCGAGTGATGGCCATGTGTCGGCGCGTGTTCGAGTGGATTGGCGCACAGGCCACCGTGTAGGCGATGTCCAGCGACTCCATGTGCATGCCCCAGAAGCAACGCCGGATGGTCGTTGATGCTCATCATCGCCTTGCCCTTCAGGCTGCGGAATGCTGCGGCGATCGCCTCGTATTCCTCGAACGGGAACGGTCCGCCATACCCCTCGGTTTGCCAGTACGGCGGGTCCAGGTAGAAGAACGTGTGCGGCCGGTCGTAGCGCTCGATGCAGGTCTTCCAGCAGCCGCTCGACGAAGGTGCCGGCCAGGCGCAGATGCGCCGCGCTGAGCTACTCCTCAATGCGCAGCAGGTTCACCGGTGGCGCGGTCGTCGCCGTGCCCCAGGTCTGTCCTGCACCTTGCCGCCGAAGCACTGATGCTGCAGATAGTAGAACCGAGCAGCGCGCTGCACGTCGGTCAGCGTCTCCGCGGGCGTGTCCTGGATCCACTTGAAAACCTCGCGGCTGGACAGCGCCCATTTGAACTGGCGCACGAACTCCTCGAGGTGATGCTTCACCACGCGGTACAGGTTCACCAGCTCGCCGTTGATGTCGTTGATGACTTCCACGTCCGCCGGCGGGCGAAGGAAGTACAGCGCGGCGCCGCCAGCGAAGACCTCGACGTAGCAC
>NZ_JBFUGN010001118.1:0-1865 GCF_056402895.1 Rhizobacter sp. P3_B12
CCCCGGGCGTGCCGACCGCCTGCGCGGCCACCGCGATCGCGCTGTCGAGGTCGCCGCCCAGGCGGTGCGCCATCGCCATCGCGGCCTGGCAGCGCGCCACGTCGGCGCGGTTGTCCATCAGCCGGAAGCGCTCGGCGGCCTCGGCGATCAGCGTCATCGCGCGCTCGTGCTCGCCGACCTCGAGCCAGCACTGGCCGCGCAGCAGCAGGATGCGGGTGGCGCGCCAGCGGTCGTCGCGGCGCTCGAAGCCCTGCTGCGCCTCCAGGCACAGCACGTAGGCGCGGTCGGGGCGGCGCGCCTGCAGCACCAGCGCGGCCGAGCGGAACAGCGTGCGCACGATCTCGCCGTCGTCGCCGCTCGCGCGCGCCAGCGCGATCGCCTCCTCGCACAGCGCCACCGCGTACGGGCCGTCGGCGCCGACACGCTCCATCGCCTTCAGCAGCCGCTGCTCGACCTCCGACGGCAACAGCCGCTCCGGCGCGGTGTGCGGCCAGAGCGTCGGGCGGTCTTCGAAGAAGTCGAGCGGGTCGCTGTCGGGCATGGAGCGGGATTGTGCAATGGGGAATCCCGGATTGGCATCCGGGCTACATCACGCCCGCAGCCAGAGGTAGTCGCCAGCCGAGATGGCCTCGAACATGTCGTCGGGCGCCTGCAGCAGGTGATCCTTCCAGTAGCGGCCGTGCTCGGCGTAGTGCGTCAGCGTCTCCATCAGCCAGCCGCCGTCGATGTCGTCGGTCATCGGAACGCGCACGATCAGCTGGGTCGATCCGGTGTCGGGATCCAGGCCGAGTTGCGCCTGGTCCTGCGCATAGACGAGCAGGTTCGATTCCAGCATCAGCCGGAAGATCGACAGCGTCCGCCCGGCCGTCGTGATGCCGTAGTCGAACTGGATGTACATCGCCTGCGGATCGTTCGACACGTGGTCGACGATCACGCTGAAGCCCTCGACCTCGACGCGCCGCGACTGCAGCACCGCCTGCACGTCCGGCAGGTCGAGCTCGGCGCACAGCGCCGTCAGCAGGCCGACGTAGCGCTCGTGGTCGGGATCGTCGCCGCCGGGCGCGTCRCCCTCGGCGCCTTCGGGCAGTTCGCCCTCGTTCATCTCAGCACTCATCGCTCGTTCCTCCTGGCCTGCACCAGCATCCTGGCAATGCTGAGTGCGGCCTGTTCCTCGGTGCGCGGCGCCTGCAGCTGCAGCAGCTTCATCGGCAGCATCCAGTGCAGCAACTTGATCGACATCGGGAAGCCCCCCTCGGGCAGCGCCGGCTTGAGGTAGTTCGCGACCAGGTAGTCGGCCACCGCCGCCAGCCCGCCGCTGTCGAGCCGGGCGCCGGCACGCGTGCTGCCGAGCAGCGCCAGGTTCAGCTTGCGCAGCGCACTCGCCGCGAGCGCGCCGTTGCCGGTCTCCGACGCCTTGTTGAGCTCGCGGTCGATCACGGTCTTCTGCACCACGCCCAGCATGCCCTTCTTGCAGCGCTGCAGCGGGATCTTCGAATCGAACACCCGGCGCGGCGAGCCGCCACGGCCCGGTTCATCCGATTTCTCCGACAGGCTGCGCGCGCGCGCCAGCTTGTCCTGGCGCGATTCCTCGCCGCCGCCGCGGTCCTCGTCATCGCCCGAATCCTGCGACTGGTCCTTCAGGTTGACGGCCTCGGTGCCGGCCTGCTGCGACTCCGCCGAGTGGAAATCGTGATCGTCGTCATCGCCCTGGATGCCGTTCGCACCGCGGCGCCGGCTCTTGCGCGCCTTGTGGGTGCTCGCCCGCTTGGGCCGCGCGCCCGGCCGGTTGCCGCCCACCTGGCGGCCCTGTCCGCCGGAGCGGTGCGGGCCGTGCTGGCCGTGGTGCTCGGGGCTCTGGTGCGCGG
>NZ_JBFUGN010001119.1:0-1864 GCF_056402895.1 Rhizobacter sp. P3_B12
GCATCGTCGGCACCACCTACGTGCAGGTGTCCGCCTTCGAGGCCCGCAAGATCGGCGGCGCGATGGTGGCGCGCAACATCGCCCGCCACCTCGACGAACTGATGCGCGACAAGCCGCGCGACTGGCGCCCGCTGCTCTATTGCTGGCGCGGCGGCCTGCGCAGCGGCAGCGTCGTCAACTGGCTGCGGCTGGTCGGCTGGGATGCGCAGCAGCTGAAGGGCGGCTACAAGTCGTGGCGCGCGCACGTGATCAGCGAGCTGGCCACGCGCGCGCCGGCGCTGCCGCTGCGCGTGCTGTGCGGCCCGACCGGCAGCGCGAAGACGCGCGTGCTGCACGCACTCGCGCAGCAGGGCGAGCAGGTGCTCGACCTGGAGGCGCTGGCGGCCCACCGCGGCTCGGTGCTCGGCGACCTGCCCGGCACCGAGCAGCCGTCGCAGAAGGGCTTCGAGACGCAGCTGCTGCACGCGCTCGAGGGGCTCAATCCGCAGCGCCGCATCTGGGTCGAGGCCGAGAGCCGCCGCATCGGCCGCCTGACGGTGCCCGAACCGCTGCTGCAGCGCCTGCGCGAGAGCCCGGTCGTCGAGATCGCGGCGACGCCCGAGGCGCGGCTCGCCTACCTGCTGCGCGACTACGCCTGGCTCGGCGACGACCCGCAGCGCCTGGCCGACAAGCTGGGCGGCCTGCGCGAGCTGCTGCCGAAGGAGACGCTGGCGCAATGGCAGGCCTGGGCGCTGCAGCGCGACCTGCCGCCGCTGTTCGAGGCGCTGATGGCCCGGCATTACGATCCGCTCTACGCGCGCTCGCAAGGGCGCCAGCTCGAACGCATCGGCCAGGCGCAGCGCGTCGAGGCCGATGACCTGTCACCCGATGGCATCGCGGCACTCGCGCTGCGCATTTCCTCCCTTTCCTGAACCGCTGGATTTCTCCGATGAAACTTTCGTTCCAACACCTGTTCGCCGCCTTGTCGCTGGCGTTGATCGCCGGCACCGCCGCGGCGCAGACCGCCACGCCCGGCGTGCTGCGCGTCACCGCGATCCCCGATGAATCGCCGACCGAGCTGGCGCGCAAGTTCGCGCCGCTCGGCAAGTACCTGGAGGGCAAGCTCGGGATGAAGGTCGAGTGGACGCCGGTGACCGACTACGCCGCGGCGGTCGAGACGGTGGTCAACCGCAAGATCGACCTGGCCTGGTTCGGCGGCTTCACCTTCGTGCAGGCGAGCGTGCGCTCGAACGGCAAGGTGATCCCGCTGGTGCAGCGCGAGGAGGACGAGCGCTTCCGCTCGGTCTTCATCACCGATGCGAAGAGCGGCATCGCGAAGCTCGAAGACCTGAAGGGGAAGACGCTGAGCTTCGGCTCGGCATCGAGCACCTCGGGCCACCTGATGCCGCGCAGCTTCCTGCTGGCCGCGAAGATCAACCCCGATGCCGACCTGAAGCGCGTCAGCTTCTCGGGCGCGCACGACGCGACGATCGCCGCGGTGGCCAGCGGCAAGGTCGATGCCGGCGCGCTGAACATCTCGGTGTGGGAGAAGTTCGTCGCCGACAAGAAGGTCGACACCAGCCAGGTGAAGGTGTTCTACACGACGCCGGCCTACTACGACTACAACTGGACGGTGCATGCCGACATGCCGGCCGAGCTGCGCGAGAAGATCCGCCAGGCTTTCCTCGCGCTCRACCCGGCCACGCCGGAGGGCAAGGAGATCCTGGGCCTGCAGCGCGCGACGCGCTTCATCGCGACCCAACCCGAGAACTACGTCGGCATCAAGGCCGCGGCAGAGAACGCCGGCCTGCTGAAGTGAGTGGTGTGAGCGAGCCCGCACCGGTCGCCGAGCTGCGCGCGCTGTCGGCCCCGGCCGCTCCCGGCG
>NZ_JBFUGN010001120.1:0-1864 GCF_056402895.1 Rhizobacter sp. P3_B12
ACCTGAAGCTGGGCGACCGGGTCAACATCTCCGCGGCGAGCGTCGTCACGCGTTCGATCCTGCAGCCCGGAACCTACAGCGGCGTGTTCCCCATCGACGACAATGCGTCCTGGGAAAAGAACGCCGCGACCTTGCGCAACCTGCACGGCCTGCGCGAGCGTCTGCGTGCCCTTGAAAAGAAGATTGCATGACCATGGACACGATGGATATCCACCAGATCCTCAAGAAGCTGCCGCACCGCTATCCGATCCTGCTGGTCGATCGCGTGCTGGAGATGGAGAAGGGCGTGCGCATCAAGGCGCTGAAGAACGTCACGATCAACGAGCCGTTCTTCACCGGCCACTTCCCGCACCGCCCGGTGATGCCGGGCGTGCTGATGCTCGAAGCGCTGGCCCAGGCGGCGGCGCTGCTGTCGTTCGAGACGACCGGCGATACGCCGGACAGCGACACCGTCTACTACTTCGTCGGCATCGACGGTGCGCGTTTCAAGCGGCCGGTGGAGCCGGGCGACCAGCTGATCCTCGACGTGGCGGTCGACCGCGTGAAGGCCGGCATCTACAAGTACAAGGCGCGTGCATCGGTCGATGGCGAGCTGGCCGTCGAGGCCGAGCTGATGTGCACGATGCGCAAGGTCAGCTGATCCGGGGAGCGCAACGATGGCCACCATCCATCCCACCGCCGTGATCGCCCCGGGCGCCCAGCTGGGGGCCACGGTCAGCATCGGTCCCTACGCGGTGATCGGCGAGCATGTGCGCATCGACGAAGGCACCACGATCGGCCCGCATGCGGTGATCGACGGCCACACGACGATCGGGCGCGACAACCGGATCTTCCAGTTCGTGTCGCTCGGCGCGGTGCCGCAGGACAAGAAGTACGCCGGCGAGCCGACGCAGCTTCACATCGGCGACCGCAACACGATCCGCGAGTTCTGCACCTTCAACACCGGCACCTCGCAGGACGTCGGCATCACGCGCGTCGGCAACGACAACTGGATCATGGCCTACGTGCACCTGGCGCACGACGTGCAGCTGGGCAACCACACGGTGCTGGCCAACAACGCGACGCTGGCGGGCCATGTGCATGTCGGCGACTGGGTGACGATCGGCGGGCTGTCGGGCGTGCACCAGTTCGTGAAGATCGGCGCCTATGCGTTCGTCGGCTTCTCCAGCGCGATCTCGCAGGACGTGCCGCCGTACATGATGGTCGACGGCAACCCGCTCGCGGTGCGCGGCTTCAATGTCGAGGGCCTGCGGCGGCGCGGTTTCAGTGCCGAGCGCATTGCGGCGGTCAAGCAGATGCACCGCAGCCTGTACCGCAGCGGCCGCACGCTGCAGGAGGCGCGCGACGAGATCGCCGCGCTGGGCACGTCGGTGCCCGAGGCCGCGGCCGACGCTGCGATGATGACCGACTTCCTTGCCGGCGTGACCCGCGGCATCGCACGCTAGCCCCTGATGACGCATCCCGGCTCACCACGGCTGGCCCTGGTGGCCGGCGAAGCCTCCGGCGACCTGCTCGCCGGCCTGTTGCTGGGCGGCCTGAAGGCGCGCTGGCCCCTGATGCATGCGGCCGGCATCGGCGGGCCGAACATGGCCGCGCAGGGTTTCGAGGCCTGGTGGCCGCATGACAAGCTCGCGGTGCGCGGGTATGTCGAGGTGCTGCGCCACTACCGCGAGATCTCCGGCATCCGCGAGAAGCTGGCCCGCCGCCTGATGCACGAGCCGCCCGACGCCTTCATCGGCGTCGACGCGCCCGACTTCAACCTCGGGCTCGAGGCGCGGCTGAAGACGCTCGGCATCAAGAGCATCCATTTCGTCAGCCCGTCGATCTGGGCGTGGCGGGGCGATCGCATCGACAAGATCCGCGC
>NZ_JBFUGN010001121.1:0-1861 GCF_056402895.1 Rhizobacter sp. P3_B12
GGATCTTCCTGAACGGCGTGCCGAGCGCGTTCCTGAACGGCGTGCCGAGCGCGCCGGTGGCGATCAACGGGGCGATCTTCACGTCGAGCACGCCGGTGAACATCGGGCGCACGCCGGACACTGGCCAGGGCGTGTGGTATCTGAACGGCGCGGTGGATGATGTGCGCATCACGAAGGGCCTCGCGCGGTACACGGCGGCCTTCACGCCGTCGACGGCCGGCTTGCCGGGCAAGCCGGTGACGCCTGCGGTGCCGTCGCTGTTCAACACCGCGGTGGCCGACAGGGTGCAGCGCTGGACGTACGACCAGGACGGCCGGGTGCTGACGGCCAAGAGCACGCGCAGTGGTGTCACCGTGAGCACGAGCTCCACGTACTTTGCTGACACGAACGCCGATCACACGAAGGGCGACCTGCAGAGCTTCACGAGCAGCGCGGGCGAGGTGACGACGTTCACGCAGTACAACCGCGCCGGGCAGGTGCTGCAAAGCATCGACGGCAACGGCATCGTGACCGTGAACACCTACGACTTGCGCCAGCGCCTGCTGACCACGGCGGTCGATGGCCTCACGACGACCTATGAGTACGACGCCCTCGGCCAGCTGAAGAAGGCCACGCTGTCCAACGGCAGCTGGGTCGGCCAGGACTACGACGATGCCCGTCGGCTCAAGGCGGTGTACGACGATCAGGGCAACCGCATCGACTACGAACTCGACCGCAATGGCCAACGGGTCGGGCAGACAAAGAAGGACCCGAACGGCAGGCTGAAGGTCAGCCTGAACCGCGTGATGGATGCGTTGAACCGCGCGCAACGCACCACGGGTGGGGAGGAGTGAGCATGAAGATCACGAAGAAGCCGCTGATCGGCACGGTCTCCCTGTTGATTGCTGCCGCGGTCAGCGCACAAGGCCTGCCACCACCGCCCGTCTCCCCGACGCCGGTGACGACCTATGAATACGACGCCCAGGGCAATCGCACCAAGATCACCCGCGGCGCCGGCACGCTGAACCTGGAGACCAAGCTCAGCTACGACCCGCTGTACCGGGTGAAGGACCACACCGATCCGAAGAACGGCAAGACGAGCTTCGAGCACGACGGCGGGGACCGGACCACGAAGGTCACCGACCCGAGGAGCCTCGTCACGCAGTACCCGCGTGACGGCTTCGGCAATGCGACGCAGCTGATCAGCCCCGACACCGGCCAGGCCAGCCACACATTCGACGAAGTCGGCAACCTGCTCACGCGCATCGACAGCCGCGGTGTGCTGACGACGTACACCTACGATGCGGGTGACCGGCCGACCAGCGCGGTGTCGACGCTTGCCGGCCAGCCGAGCGAGTCGGTGACATGGGCCTACAGCCAGACCGGCGCTGGTTTCGCGTACGGGATCGGCCGGCTGACCAGCACCGCTCACCCCAGCGGCTCCAGCCAGTACCGCTACAACTCACACGGGCAGGTCGTCACCGACACACAGCGCGTGCAGCCGGCCAGCGGCGCGAACACGGCGCAACTCACCCACGCGGTGACCTACGGCTACACGCTCGGGGACTTGAGCAGCACGACCTATCCATCCGGCCGGGTGGCGTCGATGACGCTGCTGCGCGGACGGGTCCAGGCCGTCAGCCTCGCCAAAGACGCGAGCGGTACTGCAGTGGCGCTGATCACCGACGTGCGCTGGGAACCGTTCGAGCGCGCGGTGAGCAGCTGGCAGTGGAACACCAGCGCCGGCCCGGTGCCGCACGAGCGCTTCTACGACCTGAGCGAACGCATCACGCGCTACCGTCTCGGCCCGGTGTTCCGCGACGTGCGGTATGACGAGGCGAGCCGCATCACGAGCTTCACGCACCTGCTGCCCGACGGCACG
>NZ_JBFUGN010001122.1:0-1860 GCF_056402895.1 Rhizobacter sp. P3_B12
ATGCTGACCTCGCCCGACCATTCCTCGCCGGCGGCCAGCGCCCGGCCGAGCGCGAGCGACGGCGCCAGCCGCATCAGGTCGGACGGCAGGTCGCCGCCGCGCGCCAACGCCTGGGCGGCCGGGTTGGCGTCCAGCACGTGCCCTTCGGCATCGACGAGCAGGGCGGCCTGCGGCAACCGGTCGAACAAAGTGGGGCCGAGGTCGTTGAGCCTGGAGTTGGTCGTGTCGGCACGGTCCTGCATGAAAGGCTTTCGGTCGCCCGCAATCGGGTGCGGGCCGGGGTCTGTCGGACGGGGCCGACATCGCGTGTCGGCTGGCCGCTGGACTTCTACTGGCAAGTGTCGTGCCTGCGCCGTTTGTGACTTTTTGATTCAGGCCGCCCGCTTGCGCCGCTCGACCGGCTCCACCTTCAGCAACTGGCGGTACTTGGTCACCGTGCGGCGCGCCACCGTCAGGCCCTGGCGCGTCAGCAGCTTGGCGATCTGGGCGTCCGACAGCGGCTTCTTCGGGTCCTCCGCCTCGATGATCCCCTGGATCACGCCGCGCACCGCGGTCGGCGAGGTGCTGCCGCCGCTCGCGGTGTGCATGCCGCGCGAGAAGAAGTACTTCAGCTCGAACACGCCGACCGGCGTCGCCATGTACTTGTTGTTCGTCACCCGGCACACGGTGGACTCGTGGATGCCGACCTCGTCGGCGATCTCGCGCAGGCCGAGCGGCTTCATCGCGAGCGGGCCGACGTCGAGGAAGCGGTGCTGGCGTTTCAGGATGGCCTGCGCCACCGACAGGATGGTGGAGAAGCGCTGCTGCACGTTGCGCACCGTCCAGCGGGCGTCCTGCAGGTGGGCGGCCATCTCGCCGTGGCCGCCGCCGCGGTGCTGCTGGAACAGGTTCGCGTACATCTGGTTCAGCTTCACGCGCGGAATCACCGCGTGGTTCAGCGCGGCGGCCCAGGTGCCGCGCACCTTCTTGACGATCACGTCCGGCGTCACGTAGTTCAGGTTCTCGGCACCATGGCGCCAGCCCGGGCGCGGGTCGAGGTGGCGGATGCGTTCGCAGGCGGCCTGCACGCGCGCGGGGGGCTCGCCCAGCGCCTTCGCGATGCCGGCGATGTCGCGCTGCGCGAGCTGCGCCAGGTGCTGCGCGACGATGCGCCCGGCGAGCGCACGCTCGTCGGCATCCTGGATCTGCGGCATCTGCAGCAGCAGGCATTCGGCCACGCTGCGCGCGGCCACGCCGGCCGGCTCCAGCGACTGCACCAGCTTCAGCGCGGTGTTCATCTCGCAGGCCTCGACCGCCGGCGACAGGGCGGCCAGCGTCGCCAGTTCATCGAGGCCGGTGCGCAGGTAGCCGTCGTCGTCGAGCGACTCGATGACCGTGCAGGCGAGCGCATGGTCGCGCTCGTCCAGCGGCAGCATGGCGATCTGCGATCGCAGGTACTGGCGCAGGTCGACATCGGCGGCCACCAGCTCCATCGCGCTGATGTCGCTGTCGCCCGAGCCGCTGCCGCCGGTGCTGCCCGGCCCGGCCTGCCAGCTGTCGCGCTCGAAGGCCATGTCGGCATCGGCCGACGGTGGGGCCTCCATCGTCGCGTCATTGGCCGGTGCGAGCGTGTCCGCCTCGGCGATCGGCACGGCCTCGGACAGCGTCGGGTCGAAGGTGGCAGGTGCGACGACGTCGGGGCCGGTCTCCTCCAGTTCGAGGAACGGGTTGGTCACCATGCTGTCGCGGATCTCCTGGACGAAATCCTGCGACGACAGCTGCAGCAGGCGCACGGCGCGCTGCAGGCGCGGCGTCAGGCCCTGGACCTGCCGCGCCTCGGTTCGAAGGGTCGGTGCATTCATTCCGCGGTCTCCTTGATGC